>CALKWL010000081.1 GCA_938004235.1 uncultured Gammaproteobacteria bacterium | reverse complement strand
CGATATTGACTGACGTGACTGGAGTTCAGACGTGTGCTCTTCCGATCTCTTTCCCTGTGCACCGCGTGTTGGCTATGAAATGGTTTGGGCCGCCCCCTGACCCTGGTTTCCCAGTGGACCATATAAACGGAAACCGTGCAGACAATCGAAAATGTAACCTTCGTTGGGCCACCCCGGTGGAGAACGCAGCCAACAAGCATCAGCCACTTTCGCTGTCCTCACCCTCTGTGGATTATGCGGACATTGAAGGTTATGAAGATTTGGTGGGAGCGTGTCTGAGTGCCCCGGCACTGGCAGGCCCCTGTCGAGCAGATTTCGATCAAGCACTGAATTTATTCTATCGGCACGCTCCTGAGATTGAATTGTCGATGCTCGCGCCGAATTGGGAGTTGATTAAGAACATCATGGCTGCTCCTTCGAACGAGGTGCAAGTAGAGGGCGGAGCGCTGACGATATGTGTTTTGAGCAATAAGGGGGAGTTGAAGCGTAGGGCGTTGTTTGGCAAGGATTCAGCGTATAAGGATATTTGTGATACTGACAAAATCTTTCTTGCTTGTCCGGTTTGCGAATATGAGGCCAGTTCAAAGCGTTTTGAAGTTCGTGAGAAGCGCGAATCTAACGGCCCAAGGTACCGTGAGACACACTGCAAAGTATGCGCGAGCTTGGGTAAGGTTGCGCCGTTGTTGGCTGGCCTAGTGGTGCCTGATCAGAAAACTGGTGAAATAGTTAACCCGCTTACTGTTCCGGCTCGAACGAGAGGTCGCAACCTGTGGTTCCGTTGTTCTCACGAGGGCTGTTCGCGGTTGGCAGGTTCGAGAGCTCTGAAGAATCTGGTCACGCACCATTGTGAGGACGGAAATATGCCAACATGTGAGACCCATCGGGCGCGCCGCGCAAATTTCAGTCGTTCTAGTTCGTCGAGGCGTTGATGTGTTGGGGTTGATTATGCTGAGTCTAGCGAAGTGAATCGCCCCGCCCGAGGTTCTGCCAGTTGCCGATTGCATGTGGCAGATGCTCGGCCCTCTGCCCAGCTATCGCGCAACCCTAGATTTTCGCGATTCGGTGCCGTCTCAACGCGAGGCTCAAGCGGTCGCGAAGTCGCGCGATCCGCTGCTCGCTCTTCGAAGGGGCCTTCGTAACTGCAATCGCCCCCGAATCGGTGATGTTGAAGTCGACATCGTCCCCGACCTGAATTCGAAGGCGTTTTATCACCACTGGCGGGATCGTAATAATGCCTCCGGATTTGATTCGAACCACAAATTTTATGGAGCGCATTGTCTTTCCTCCACGTCCTGCATGATCGGCGACTCGGGCCTCAAAACTATCGGGTTTTCCTATCCGGCTTTTTGATGAGTTCCTGCGTCAAGATACATTGCATATTGTCAAAACGTATCCAGAACGAGGGAGACTCACTGCAAAAAAGGCTACCACCCATCATAGAGTTCTCCCAAACCGGGGGGGCGTCGCTGCGTCAGTATTAGTTGATCCCGTTCAAACAACTGCGACTTGCAGGGCAGGTCACTACCGATCAATCTATCGGCTTGGGCTGAACTTATTCCTTTGAGAAGAATTTGGCGGGGATGCATCGGCTGCCTGCCGTTCAGCCGCTGTGGCAGTCAATAGCGCGCTTTTTTCTTCTGTTCAGAACGGGATGCTCCCCGATCACTAAACAGCCCGCGCGGTAGCCAGCAGGCGAGGACGTACTACGCTCGCCAAATATTGCAAGACGCAGTACATTTGCCAGATAGCAAAACTAGGACTGCGTCATGAAGCACCCAAAGGGCGATACTGTGTCCATCCGCACCTCTGCAGTCATCAAGCAGCTGCTACGGATGGCCGCTGAAAAAGAACACCGATCCATCGCGTCGATGATGGAAGTGCTGATCCTGAACTACGCGCAAGAGCATGGCCTGAAGGCCGATGCGCAGCCAACGGAAGGGGCTCAAAAGAAGAAGGGAAGCGATGGAACTCATTGACAACATCAGCCGCCTCCTTGGGGACGACTTGAAGCAAACGCTTAAACCAGGGTCGCGATTGAAGATCGCCGCTTCCTGCTTTTCGATTTACGCATTCGAGGCTCTAAAGGCGGAACTGGAGAAGATCGAGGAGCTGAATTTCATCTTCACCTCGCCGACCTTTATTGCCAATGAAGTCGTGGACAAAATCCGCAAGGAGCGTCGGGAGTTTCACATCCCCAAAGTGGATCGTGAGCGCAGCCTATACGGCAGTGAATTTGAAATACAGCTACGCAACAAGCTTACACAGCGCGCCATCGCAAAAGAGTGTGCTGACTGGATGCGGCGCAAGGCGACTTTCAAGTCCAATCGCAGCAAAGCGCCAATGCAGCAGTTCGCTTGTGTGCAGACCGCCGCTGCAGACACTGCCTACATGCCATTGCACGGCTTTACCGCCGTCGATCTGGGCTATCAGCAAGGCAATGCCATCTCCAATCTTGTCAATAAGATGGACGAGCAAACCTTCACGGCGACTTACCTCAATCTGTTTAACCAGATCTGGCAAGACCCCGAGAAGCTGGAAGATGTGACTGCGCAGATATGCGACCACATTGCTTCGGTCTACCAAGAGAACTCGCCCGAGAGCATCTACTTTCTGATGCTTTACAACATCTTCAACGAGTTTCTGGACGACATCAACGAGGACGTCCTGCCGAACGATCGCACGGGCTACCAGGACACGCTCATCTGGAACAAGCTCTTCAACTACCAGAAGGACGCGGCCACCGGGATCATCAACAAGCTCGAAACCTATAGCGGTTGCATCCTGGCCGACAGTGTCGGCTTGGGTAAAACTTTCACCGCCTTGGCTGTCGTCAAGTACTACGAGCTGCGCAACAAGTCAGTCCTAGTGCTATGCCCCAAGAAGTTGGCCGACAACTGGCTCAACTACAACCGCAACCTCAAGACCAATATCTTTGCACGCGACCGGTTCAACTATGACGTGCTCTGCCACACCGACCTCAGCCGCACCGGCGGCGAGTCGTTTGGCACCCCGCTGAACCGCATCAACTGGGGCAACTACGACCTCGTTGTTATCGACGAGTCGCACAATTTCCGCAACAACGATGCTTACAAGGACAAGGAAACCCGTTACCAGAAGCTGATGAACAAGGTCATCAAGGAGGGGGTGAAAACCAAGGTGCTGATGCTTTCGGCTACTCCTGTGAACAACCGCTTCAATGACCTGCGCAATCAACTGGCACTGGCCTACGAGGGTGACTCCGAGAACCTCAGCAAGAAGCTGCGCACCGGCAAGACGGTCGAGGACATATTCCGTGGTGCGCAGGCCAGCTTCAACGCTTGGGCAAAGCTTCCACCAGAAGAGCGAACAGCGCGGGCCATCCTGGACTCGTTGGACTTCGACTTCTTCGAATTGCTCGACAGCGTCACCATTGCGCGCTCCCGCAAGCACATCCAGACCTTCTACGACACCAAGGACATCGGCTCATTCCCCGAGCGCCGCAAACCCTTGTCGTTCCACAGCCCGCTCACGCAGCGAACCGACGTGATGAGCTTCAACGAAATCTTCGAGCAACTATCCCTGCTCAAGCTCGCTGTCTACGCCCCGATCAGCTACATCCTGCCGAGTCGGCTAAAGAAGTACGAGGAGATGTACGACACGCAGGTAGCTGGTGGTAAAGGCAAACTCAGGCAGGTCGATCGCGAAAAGAGCCTACAGGCGCTGATGACGACCAACCTGCTCAAGCGCCTCGAAAGCTCGATTCAGTCCTTCCGCTTGACGCTCCAGTCCCTGCGTGCGAACCACACGAATACGCTGGCCAAGATCAGCACCTTCAATCTGATCGGCAACCTCAGCAGCAAAGACAGCAACATCGATGACCTGACCGACCAGTTGGAAAACCTTGACGCCGAAGACGACGACCTGCCCCCCATTGGCGATGGCGAGATCGGCGGCAAGGTCAAGATCAGCCTCGCCGACATGGATTTGCCCTCGTGGGAGCACGAGCTGAAAGTCGATCTGGAAATCATTGATGCCTTGCTGGCGTCGATGAACAAGATCGTGCCAGCCGATGACGCCAAGCTGCAGCATCTTAAGGCGCTGGTTCGCGAAAAGATCGCCACGCCGCTAAACCCCGGCAACAAGAAGGTGTTGATCTTCACCGCCTTCGCCGACACCGCTGACTATCTGTATGCCAATTTGGCACCGGAGTTGGCGGCCACACAGGCCCTGCACAGCGCCAAAGTCACCGGCAAGGGTGCGCCGAAGTCCACGCTAAAGAAGAGCTATGACTTCCAGGAGTTGCTCACCCTCTTCTCGCCCCGCTCGAAAGAAAAGGCCATCGTGCTGCCGAACGAACCGGCTGAGATTGACTTGCTGATCGGCACTGATTGCATCTCTGAAGGCCAGAACCTGCAGGACTGCGACTACCTGATCAACTATGACATCCACTGGAACCCCGTGCGCATCATCCAGCGCTTCGGCCGTGTGGATCGCATCGGCTCGCCCAACAGCAGTATCCAGCTGGTCAACTACTGGCCAGACATCTCGCTCGACGAGTACATCAACCTCAAGGAGCGGGTCGAGAGTCGAATGATGATTGCCGACGTCACGGCCACCGGTGACGACAACGTGCTGAGCGCCCAAGCTAACGACGTGTCCTACCGCAAGGAGCAATTGCGTCGCCTGCAAGAGGAGGTGATCGAGCTGGAAGACCTGAAGACTGGCGTGTCAATTACCGATCTCGGGCTCAATGACTTCCGCATGGACTTGCTCAACTACGTGAAGGCCAATGGCGAGTTGAGCAGCGTGCCAAACGGGATGCACGCCGTGGTGCCCGCAAAACTTGAGGTGGGCCTGCGCCCCGGCGTGATCTTCACCCTGCGTAACCGCAATCCGAGCGTCAACGTCAGTCAGCACAACCGGCTTCATCCGTACTACCTCATCTATATCAACCGTGAAGGTGAGGTCATTCACGATCACACAGAGGTCAAGCGTTTGCTGGATCTGGTGCGCAGTTGCTGCAAAGGGCAAAGCCAGCCCGCTCCGGACGCCTGCCGCCTGTTCAATGAGGAAACAGCCGATGGCCGCAAGATGCAGGTGTACTCCGACCTGCTTGGTAACACCATCCGCTCGATGATCGAGGTGAAGGAAGAGAAGGATCTGGATAGCCTGTTCAGCGGTGGAAAGACCACCGCACTGGTCAACACCATTGCCGGGCTGGACGATTTCGAACTGATCACATTCCTCGTGATCCAGGAGGCCGGATGAGTCAGACCGCCCGATTGGAGTCGAACGCTGCATTCATCCGCTACCCGAAGCAGGCTGCTTTTGGCCGTACCCTGCCCAAGAACAAAATCTACGAACACAGCGGCGCGAATACGAGGCTGAAGGACTTGTTCGTCGAGCAGGTGGAACAGATCGTCTGGCAATACAAGCTGGCCCCAGAAACCATCAACCTGCCCGCCAAGTCGGGTGTGCCCGAGCTTCAGATTTTCAACATCCAGCTCAAGACGGCGGACCTGAATCTGGACGTTTTGCGCTGTATCGATGGCGCGGTGCAGTTCCCGATCATCTTCGAGTTGAGCTTTGATGGCCGAACACAGGTCGTCGCCGCTTACAAGCGGCCGAACGAGTCAGATGGCAGTCGTTGGGTATTGAGCGACTATTTTGCGACGGCGTGGTTGCCGAGCGATATCGAACGCGCCGCCATGCCGTTGGCACTCGACTTGGGAGGCTTGTACGAACGGGTGCTTCACCGCCTGATCCCCACACCCGTGCGCCCGCAAGAAAGCCTTGCAGATTTGGTCGCCCGTGTCGAACAGGTTGCGGCGAAGAAGCGTGAGGTCGAGAAGGTTGCCAGCAAATTGGCCAAAGAAAAGCAATTCAATCGCAAGGTGGAGATCAACGCGCTCTTGCGGCAGCTTAAAAACGAACTTGAACAATTGACCGGCAGGGAGAGAGCATGACGCAGAGCCTCAATGACGAATCGAGGAAACACATCGAGCAGGTCGCTGGTGAGGTGTTAGCGCAAATCGAGAGCATCGCTGAAACTGCCAAAAACAAGCTGCACGATGGGCGAACACTGGGTTCCGATGCCCTGGCAAGCATCAACACAATGACATCCAGTTCAACCATGCAAAGGCTGAGATCGGAAGAGCACACGTCTGAACTCCAGTCACGTCAGTCAATC
>CALKWL010000080.1 GCA_938004235.1 uncultured Gammaproteobacteria bacterium | reverse complement strand
ACCTAAATCCAATAGGCAGCCAAATCGAGGTTTTTCGCGGCTTCAATTGAGACGTCGAATATAAAGTTCGCCAGGAGATATATATGTCAAAACAGAAACTGGGGTACCTGATCTTTGACCTTCCGAGCGATCATGAAGTCGAAAGTGAACTTGCTACGGAGTGCAAGACAATCCAGTCGATAATTCATAACAAAGGAATGCGGGCAAGAGTAAAACGCATTTGTGTTGCATCGCGGGAACGATTCATGAACTACCCCACATACAAATATTCTGTGCAATTTGTACACATAGCATGTCATGGCGGCAAATCAGGAATTGGCATGCTCGGGGGTACGGTAAGCTGGGCCGAAGTGTCCAAACAAATAATTAAACATATCCGACCATTATCAAATGATGAGCAAAGGATAATATGCTTTTCATGCTGTCATTCCTTAGATGGGTTTAAAAAGACAAAAACTCATTTGCATCCATATTTTACAGGTGCATATATTTTCACCGAGGAGAGCGTGCCCTTCGCAGAATCGATTACAGTGTGGTCAATGTTTTATTAAAAAAAACGTCTTTCAAGGCCGCATGGGGCTATCGTTGAATCAATCAATAAGTTTATTGGACGCGAACTGATCTCTTTTAAAAAGTACTAATGTGGCGAACAACGGCATACAGCGGATCGCAAAAAGCGTGCGCCCGCTGATGCGGAACGTTATGCAAAAAGGATATATCTGTATGAAACGATGTGATTGGGCTAATTCAAACCTCTTGGAACATTATCATGATGAAGAATGGGGTGCGCCAGTACATGACGACCGAAAACATTTTGAAATGCTGATACTGGAAGGCGCTCAGGCAGGGTTGAGCTGGGAAACGGTGTTACGCAAAAGGGAGGCATATCGTGAGGTGTTTAAGGGATTTGATCCTGAGAAAGTCGCACGTATGACTGATGGTGAACTCGAAGAACAGTTGAAAAATCCCGGGATTATTCGCAATCGCCTTAAAGTGTTTGCAATGAGAAAGAATGCGATTGTATTTCTAAATATACAGAAAGAATTCGGCAGTTTTGATGCGTACATTTGGCAGTGCGTTAATGGAAAATCGATCAATGGGAAACGCAAGACGATCAAGGATGTCCCTGCAAGAACAGCCGAAAGCGATGCACTTTCCAATGACCTCAAAAAGAGAGGAATGTCGTTTGTTGGTTCAACAATCATATACGCCTATATGCAGGCTGTAGGCATAATGAATGATCATTTGGTTTCGTGTTTTCGATATTCTGAAGTAGAAAAATTACAGTAATCATGCATAACCTTGCTCTTTCAGCCGACAGTCTAAAGCCTGCGGCTGAAGAGCCCGTTGGGTCAATCGACTGGCGAAATTGGCAAGTCGCTCCGGTGAGGCTGCGAAAGTGATCAATAAACGAATCGAGAGAAAAACATCACGAACCGCTGAAATGACTTGCCTTTCACGCGCGGTTTCATCTCTGGAAAAAGAAGACCATTATCACGGCGACGACCATCTTGCCGTGTGTCTTCTCCCAAGCTTTGTCAGGGTGCTCATTCACACTTCTCTATGTAGAAAGTTCTTTGTCCGCTTTCTTGCGCCCAAGGGGGTTTATGAGTACGTTATCGCCCGAACCAAGTATGTCGATGCAGCATTTCGGAGGGCATTGACTGAGCGATTCGACCAAATCCTTCTGTTTGGCGCCGGCTTTGATACGCGAGCATTACGGTTCCATTCCGAAGCGGAATCTACCCGCGTTTTCGAGCTGGATGCACCTCTAACCCAAATGGCCAAAATCCAGCAGTTTAGGAAGCGCAAGCTCAGTATCCCATCGAACTTGGTGTTTATAGCTGTTGACTTCGAAAAGGAGGCACTGTCCCATAAACTGGACAGGGCGGAGTTCAGGAAAGATCAAAGAACCCTGTTCATTCTCGAAGGTTTGCTGATGTACCTAGAGGCGGATTCCGTCCGATCGACGCTTCGGACCATTCGTGAGTATGCTGGGGTAGGGAGTCGAGTTGTTTTTGACTTCATTCAAGCTTCCGTGCTTCGTCAAGAGAATACCCTCTACGGTGAAAGCGGGCTCGCAAAAACCGTGGCAAAAGCAGGAGAGCAATGGCGATTTGGTATCGAACCCGATGAGATTGGATCATTTGCAATGGCTCATGGCCTTGTTGTCATCGATCACAAGTGTGCCCAGGAATTGGAAGCGACCTATTTTACGGGCGGAGATGGCCGTCTGGTTGGGCGTATCAACGGTACGCATTGCATCGTGACGATGGAAAAAAAGTAGGCATCCTGCCCAACCAAGGCATGAAGGCGGACGGACTGTTTATGGCGTTTCGATAGTTTGTGAGATATGGCAAGGAAAGTGCACTTTAAGCTGCAATCGAGTTCGAACCGCCCGCCGCTTATGGCTATCGTTGGGCCAAAACATATGATAAGATCGGAAGAGCGTCGTGTAGGGAAAGAGTGTAGATCTCGGTGATCGACGTAT
>CALKWL010000079.1 GCA_938004235.1 uncultured Gammaproteobacteria bacterium | reverse complement strand
TGCCTTCGCCGAACTGATCGTACTCGAACACGCCAACCGGGCCGTTCCACACCACGGTGCCGGCCTTCATGATGATGTCAGCCAACTCTTGAGCGGACTTCGGTCCAATGTCGAAAATCATTTCATCGTCACCCACCTGATCGACAGCCTTGGTCGTGGCCGGGGTATTCTCATTGCCAGGCAGGAAGGGCAGTTCGGAGCCCACGACAACATCAACTGCGACAGGAATGGACGCGCCGCGCGCCGACATTTTTTCCATCAGCATTTTCGCGGTCGGAACGAGATCGTCCTCGCACAGTGACTTGCCGACGTTATGACCAACAGCCTTGATAAAGGTGTTGGCAATGCCGCCGCCCACCACCATCTGGTCAACCTTCTCAGAGAGTGACTCAAGAACGGTAAGCTTGGTGGACACCTTGGAGCCGCCGACGATGGCGACCATCGGACGCGCCGGATTAGCCAGCGCCTTTTGCAGGGCATCCAACTCTTCGGCCAGCAGCAATCCAGCCGCCGCCGTCGGAGCGAACTGCGCCACGCCATAGGTTGAGGCTTCCGCTCGGTGTGCCGTACCAAAGGCGTCCATCACGAACACATCGCACAGGGCGGCGTATTTCTTGGCCAGCGCTTCGTCGTTCTTCTTTTCGCCCTTGTTGAAGCGGCAGTTTTCCAGCAATACGACCTCACCCTCGGCCACATCAAAGCCTCCATCCACCCAATCCTGGATCAGGCGAACAGATTTGCCGAGCTTGGCCGCCATATCATCCGCCACGGGCTGAAGCGAATTTTCAGCTGAAAACACGCCTTCTTCGGGGCGCCCGAGGTGCGAAGTCACCATAACCTTGGCGCCTTTCTCGGCGCACAGCTTGATGGTCGCCATAGAGGCTGCGATACGCGCATCAGAAGTCACCTTACCATCTTTGACAGGGACGTTGAGATCGGCACGAATCAGAACACGCTTACCAGCCAAATCAAGATCAGCCACATTGATTACGGACATATCGCTCTCCTTTTATGAATTTTTCAAAAGCCATCAGGCAAACCGGCAAATCGCGGCATTGCACCGCCCAGCGACCTGCTTGCCGCATGACTTCATGACCCGCTCGCAAAAGGCGGGGAAGACTCGCTTCCCCGCCATAGGATTACACAATCAAACGCTCAATCACGCCGCAACGTGCTTGACAACGCGCATCATGTTGCAGGTGTAGCCGTATTCGTTGTCGTACCAGGAGACCACTTTCACGAAGCTGCCGTCCAGCATGATGCCTGCGCCGGCATCAAAAATGGACGGCGCGCTGAACCCACGAAAATCTGTCGATACGACGGATTCGGTGGTATAGCCCAGAACGCCCTTCATTGCGCCTTCTGAAGCCGCTTTCATGGCCTCGCAGATCGCTTCGTAAGTGGTTTCTGTATTCAGCTCACAAGTCAGATCCACCACAGACACATCGGAGGTCGGCACGCGGAACGCCATGCCGGTCAGCTTCTTGTTCAGGGAAGGAATCACCTTACCTACGGCCTTGGCGGCTCCGGTGGAGGACGGGATGATGTTCTCCAGGATACCGCGACCGCCGCGCCAGTCCTTGGAGGACGGGCCATCAACGGTCTTCTGGGTGGCGGTGGCTGCATGAACGGTGGTCATCAGGCCGCGCTTGATGCCGAAGGTGTCATGCAGAACCTTGGCTACGGGCGCCAGGCAGTTGGTGGTGCATGATGCGGCAGAAACAATCGCTTGACCGGCATATTCTGTATGGTTTACGCCGTAAACGAACATGGGGGTATCGTCCTTGGACGGTGCAGACTGAACCACTTTCTTGGCACCAGCCTTGATGTGCGCTTCGCAGGTTTCGGTGGTCAGGAAGAAACCGGTGGACTCAACCACCAGATCAACACCCACTTCATCCCACTTCAGGTTGGAGGGGTCACGCTCGGCGGTCAGGCGAATTTTCTTGCCGTTGACCACCATGAAGCTGCCTTCAACTGAAACTTCGCCGTCAAAACGGCCATGAACTGAATCGTACTTGAGCATGTAGGCCAGGTAGTCCGGCTCCAGCAGGTCATTAATTGCAACGACCTCGATGTCAGAAAACTCAGCTTCCTGAGCGACCGCACGGAACACCATGCGACCGATACGGCCAAAGCCGTTGATACCAATACGAATTGCCATGTTTACTCTCCTGTTTGGATGCTTCTAAAAATAGTCGCCTGCCGCCGCGTGGTCAGCGACAGGGATAAAACAATCATCAAGCCAGCACAGACTCGCAAGTCTTGACCACGTTCTCAACGGTAAAGCCGAATTCCTTAAACAGATCACCCGCCGGAGCGGATTCGCCGAAGGTGTCAATACCGACGGAAGCGCCGTCCAGGCCGACGTACTTGGCCCAGAAGGCAGTCACACCAGCTTCGACGGAGATGCGCTTCACGCCCGGAATCAGCACCGAGTCACGGTAAGCTTGCTCTTGGGTGTCGAACACGCAGGTGGACGGCATGGAGACCACGCGGATCTTCTTGCCCTTGGCCTCCAGCTCGGCGGCGGCGTTCATGGCCAGCTCCACTTCGGAACCGGTGGCAATGATGATGAGTTCCGGCATGCCCTCGGAGTCCTTCAGCACGTAGCCGCCCTTCTCGATCAGCTTGACCTGCTCCGGAGTACGCGCCATCGGCTTCAGGTTCTGGCGGGAGAAGATCAGCGCGGTCGGGCCGTCCTGGCGCAGCATGGCCATCTTCCAGGATACAGCGGACTCGATCGCGTCGCAGCCGCGCCAGGTTTGGAAGCGCGGGATCATGCGCATGGTGGCGATCTGCTCGACCGGCTGATGGGTCGGGCCATCTTCGCCCAGACCGATGGAGTCGTGGGTGTAGACGTAGATGGTCGGGATTTTCATCAGCGCGGACATGCGCAGGGCGTTGCGCATGAATTCCATGAACATCAGGAAGGTCGCGCCGTAAACCTTGAAACCGCCATGCAGAACCATGCCGTTCATCATGTGAGCCATGCCGAATTCACGCACGCCCCAGGAGATGTAATTGCCGTTGGCGTTGTCGTGGTTGACCTTGACGGTGCCGGACCAGTTGGTAAGGTTGGAACCGGTCAGGTCAGCAGAACCGCCGAACATTTCCGGCAGGATCGGCCCCATGGCTTCGATGGTGTTCTGCGACGCTTTGCGGGAAGCGATGTTGGGCATCTGCTCCTGAACATGGGCGATGAACTTGTCCATTTCGGCGACGAAGCTGGCTGGCAGCTCGCCCGCCATGCGGCGGGTAAACTCAGCCGCCAACTCAGGATGCTCAGCGGCATAAGCGGCGAAACGCTCGTTCCATTCCGCCTCCTCGGCGGCGCCCTTGGCCTTGTGATCCCAGCCTTCGTAGATCTCGGACGGAATTTCGAACGGCGCATACGGCCAGTTCAGGAATTCGCGGGTAGCCGCAATTTCCGCATCGCCCAACGGGGCGCCGTGGCAGTCATGCGTACCGCACAGATTGGGCGCACCAAAGCCGATCACGGTACGGGTGCAGATCAGGGTCGGCTTGTCGGTAACTTCCTTGGCGGCGCGAATGGCGGCATCCACGGCCGCGGCATCATGACCATCCACGTTGCGAATGACGTGCCAGTTGTAGGACTCGAAGCGACCGGCGACGTCACGCTCCATCCAGTCGCCGATGTGGCCGTCGATGGAGATGTCGTTGTCATCCCAAAACGCGACCAGCTTGCCCAGACCCAGCGTACCGGCCATGGCGGCAGCCTCGTGGGACAGACCTTCCATCAGGCAGCCGTCACCCATGAAAACATAGGTGTGGTGATTGACGATGTCGTGCCCGGGACGATTGAAGTGAGCCGCCAGAGTGCGTTCAGCGATCGCCATGCCCACGGCGTTGGTGACGCCCTGCCCCAGCGGGCCGGTGGTGGTTTCGATGCCGGCGGCATAGCCGTATTCGGGGTGACCCGCGGTCTTGGAATGCAGCTGACGGAACTGTTTGAGATCCTCCATGCCCATATCGGCAAAGCCGGTAAGATGCAGCAGCGAGTAGATCAGCATGGAGCCATGGCCGTTGGACAGCACAAAGCGGTCACGATCAACCCACTTGGCATTGTTGGGGTTGTACTTCATGTGGCTGTTCCACAGCACTTCGGCAATATCAGCCATGCCCATGGGGGCGCCGGGGTGACCGGATTTGGCCTTTTGCACGGCATCCATGCTCAGGGCGCGAATGGCATTGGCAAGCTCACGACGTGTAGGCATGCGTGTTCTCCTAGGACTAAGGTTAAAAACAAAAACCGTGTTCGATGACGCAGCCTCAAGCGTTCGCGGGTGACGATTCTCACGATCTTTGTCACGTGTCCCGCGCTCCGCAAGCCATCATGCGCATTCTGTAATTCTGCGTGCATTCTGTATCACTTCGCACCGCCCGGCAACATGGGGCACCGATGAGCCGTGCTTACCGCCTCGCCCCCTGCAAGCTGCGCAGACCAAACTCGGCCTTAATGCACTTATCAGAACAATTGCATGGACACCGGGCGCGCGAGCGTCAGACTATTCGCAAAAATACATACCGCGAATCGTTTTTCCAATGGGAGGAAGACCATGTCACCCCGCGCGCGCAAATCTCAACCCCACCGAAAACTCGGCCTCATTTTCGTTCTCGGCTGGCTCATGATCGGCAACGCCCACGCGGCAAGCTGGCGTTTCGCCGTACCGCCCTTCCTCCCCAAGACCGAGCTTCAGGCGCAGTACGCCCCTCTGCTCGAATACTTGGGCGCATCGACGGGCGAGAGCTTCGAACTCGTCACCAGCGCAAACTATCAAGCCTTTTGGAGCGTTGCGCTCAAAGGCGGATCGTATGACCTCGTGCTTGATAATGCGCCAATGATCGACTTCCGCGTGGAACGGCAAAAATTTGTTGTCATCGCAAAGGTTGCCGGGGTCGTGAGTCAATCCATCGTCACTAATGAAAATACCAGCATTTTTGAAACAGACGAGCTCGTAAGCAAAAAAGTCGCCTCGGTCGCTTCACCGAACCTGAGCGCACTTGCCATGTTCCAGATTTTTCCCAACCCCATGCGCCAGCCCGATTTTACCTATACGCAGGATGCCCGCGCTGCCGTCGATATGGTGCTGAAAAACCAGGCTGTCGCAGCCATTGTCCCCACCCCCATCGCCATCCAGTTCACCAACCTGAATGTCGCAACCACAACCAAGCAAATCCCTCACCTGGCTGTTGCCGCCGCCCCCAGCATGCCTGCGGACATCCGCAAAAAGGTGCAAGACGCCCTGCTGAAGGCTCATGGAAACGCGGCAGGTCAGAAGGCGTTAACCGCCATCAATACCGAACGCTTCGAGCCCGCGAGCAATGCCGATTACAGCGGTTACGCCAAATGGCTGGAGGGCGCCTATGGCTATTGAGCGCAACGCGACGGGTCACAAGCCCGCTCAGAACCTGCTCAAAGTCTCGACCAACAGATGCAGTGCAAGCAAAAAGCCGCCGGAAAAACGCCGCACAGGAGCATTATGTAGGCATTTTGAGGCGGTTTTTCGCGCTGCAATGCGCCACTCAGTGAGACTTTGAACGGGTTTTCACGGCTGAGCATTCGTCACCGATAGACACCACGAAACCAAGATCGCGCGCAGCTTCTTTCTATTTGAAACTCCAGCGCACCACAGCCATCCGCTTGCTGTTCGGCGCCAGGCACAGCACAAGCACCGCTGTTGCGGTATCATCCGCAGGATTTTTGCCATACTCGGCGTGTGTGCCGTCAGGAGTCCAGCTTGAAATCCAATTATCTGTTCACCTCTGAATCCGTCTCCGAAGGGCATCCCGACAAGATCGCCGACCAGATTTCCGATGCTGTGCTTGACGCCATCCTGCAACAGGACAAGGACGCGCGCGTGGCTTGCGAAACCCTGGTCAAAACCGGGTTTGTCGTCCTCGCAGGGGAAGTGACCACCTCCGCCTGGGTCGATCTGGATGATCTGGTGCGCAAGGTCATCGTCGATATCGGCTACAACAGCTCGGACATCGGCTTTGACGGCCACACCTGCGGCGTACTCTCCGCCATCGGCAAGCAATCCTCCGACATTGCCCAAGGCGTGGATCGCGACGTAGACGAAAACCAGGGTGCGGGCGATCAGGGTCTGATGTTCGGCTTCGCCTGCAACGACACCGATGTGCTGATGCCTGCGCCTTTGACTTACGCGCACCGCCTGGTCAAGCGCCAGGCCGAGGTGCGCAAGAGTGGCGCACTCAACTGGCTGCGCCCGGACGCCAAAAGCCAAATCACCGTGCGCTATGCGGACGGCAAGCCGGTAGCGATTGATGCTGTCGTCCTCTCGACCCAACATCACCCCGGCGTGAGCGAGGCCGATCTGCACGAAGCGGTCATGGAAGAAATCATCAAGCCCGTGCTGCCCGCCGAATGGCTGCACAAGGACACTAAATATCACATCAACCCCACCGGCCAATTCATTATCGGCGGCCCGATGGGCGACTGCGGCCTAACCGGGCGCAAGATTATCGTCGATACCTATGGCGGCATGGGTCGCCACGGTGGCGGCGCGTTTTCAGGTAAAGACCCGTCCAAAGTTGACCGCTCCGCCGCGTATGCTGGCCGTTATGTGGCAAAAAATATCGTCGCCGCCGGGCTCGCCGAACGCTGCGAGATTCAGGTGTCCTACGCCATCGGCGTGGCGCAGCCGACCTCGATCACCGTGGACACCTTCGGCACCGGCAGGATCGACGATGACCGCATTGCACACATCGTCGCCGACACCTTTGACCTGCGCCCCTACGGAATTACCAAGATGCTCGATCTGGTGCGCCCGATCTACCAGAAAACTGCCGCCTACGGCCATTTTGGCCGCGAAGAGCCGGAGTTCACCTGGGAGCGCACTGACAAGGCCGAAGCGCTGCGTGCCGCAGCTGGGCTTTAGAAAGCCGATTTAGCCGCATAGGACACAGAAAACACAGAGGTTATGCTCCCCGGGCGATACTGAATGTTTTTTCTCTGCGTCCTCTGTAATCTCTGTGGCTAAAAAACACCCCATCCGCCGAGGGGCGCTGCAACAGATGCAAATCTGTCAGGCTCGGCGGATGGGTTCACCCCCTGCAACCGCGCCCATCCCCTACCCTTTTAGGAGAACGTTGCATGTCTTTTACTGATTACAAAGTCGCCGACCTGTCCCTTGCCGACTATGGTCGTCGCGAAATCCGCATCGCGGAAACCGAGATGCCCGCGCTGATGGCCATCCGCCGCAAGTACAAGGCAGAGCAGCCGCTTGCGGGCGCGCGTATCGTCGGTTCCCTGCACATGACCATCCAGACCGCCGTTCTGATCGAGACCCTGGTGGATCTTGGCGCCAGCGTGCGCTGGTCGTCCTGCAACATCTTCTCCACCCAGGATCATGCCGCCGCCGCGATCGCCGCCACGGGCATTCCGGTGTTCGCATGGAAAGGAGAGACCGAGGAGGAGTACTGGTGGTGCATCGAGCGGACCATCACCGGCCCGGATGGCTGGGTCCCCAACCTGATTCTCGATGACGGCGGCGACCTGACCGGCCTGATCCACCAGAAGCATCCGGAATTGCTCGCAGGCATCCACGGCGTTTCGGAAGAAACCACCACCGGCGTCCATCGCCTGTGGGAGATGCTGGCCAAGGGCGAGCTGAAGATCCCGGCGGTCAACGTCAACGACTCGGTCACCAAGAGCAAGAACGACAACAAGTACGGCTGCCGCCACTCGCTCAACGATGCGATCAAGCGCGCGACCGACCATCTGCTGTCCGGCAAGCAGGCTCTGGTCATCGGCTACGGCGACGTGGGCAAGGGCTCTGCCGCTTCGCTGCGTCAGGAAGGCATGATCGTCAAGATCAGCGAGATCGACCCGATCTGCGCCATGCAAGCCTGCATGGATGGCTTCGAGCTGGTCTCGCCCTACCTCAACGGCATCAACGACGGCAGCGACGCCTGCGTGGACCGCGCCCTGCTCGGCAAGATCGACCTGATCGTCACCACCACCGGCAACGTCAATGTCTGCGACGCGCCGATGCTCAAGGCGCTCAAAAAGGGCGCCGTGGTCAGCAACATCGGCCACTTCGACAACGAGATCGACACCGCCTTCATGCGCAAGAGCTGGGCCTGGGAAGAGGTCAAGCCGCAGGTGCACAAGGTTTACCGCGACACACCGGCGGGACAGGCCCCAGACCTTGCCAGCGATGACTACCTTATCCTGCTCTCCGAAGGCCGCCTGGTGAACCTGGGCAACGCCACCGGACACCCCAGCCGGATCATGGATGGCTCCTTTGCCAACCAGGTGCTGGCCCAGATCCACCTCTACGCCGAACGCTTCGCCGACCTGCCCGCCAGCGAGCGCACCGACCGCATTCGTGTGGATGTACTGCCCAAGGCGCTGGACGAAGAAGTCGCTCGTTACATGGTCGAAGGTTTTGGCGGTGTCATCACCCGCATGACTCCGAACCAGGCCGACTATCTTGGCGTGCCGCTCGATGGCCCGTACAAGCCTGACCGCTACCGTTACTAAGGGGGATTTACCATGCGCGGAGCAGGCGGAACATCCGGCGGCGTAGGCGAATTCCTGTTGGGTCTGGGCATGGCGATCGGCGGCGGCTATATGCTGCTGCAAAAGGTCACCGTCACCTCGGGCGGCTGGTATCTTTACGGCGTCAACGCCTTTGGGCTCACATTGATTCCTTTTCTGCTGGGTGCGGGAATGCTGTTTTACAACGGCAAATCGCGCATCGGCTGGCTGCTGATGTTTGCCAGCCTCATCATGATTTTTGCCGGCATTCTGATGAATCTGCGCATTTATTTTCAAACCACCAGCCTGTTTGACACTTTGATGATTTTCATCCTGCTTGCCGGCGGGTTAGGTCTGCTCGCCCGCTCGCTCAAGCCCCATGGAGGCTCATGACCATGACGATCATTCCGCAAATTTCCTGCGAATTTTTTCCGCCGAAAACCGATGAGGGCGCAGAAAAACTGCGCACCGCCTGGCACGCGCTCAAGGAACTGGAGCCAACCTATTTTTCCGTCACTTATGGCGCTGGTGGCTCCACCCAGGAGCGCAGCTTCGCCACCGTGAGCGAAATCCAACGCGATTCCGGCATTCCCGCCGCGCCGCATCTCTCCTGCATCGGCTCCACCCGCGAGCACATTCGTCGCATTCTTGAGGACTACAAGGCGCAAGACATCCGCCGCATTGTCGCCCTGCGCGGTGATTTGCCCTCTGGAATGCGCGACCCCGGCGAGTTGCGCTATGCCAATGAACTCGTTGAGTTTATCCGCCAGGAGACCGATGACTGGTTCCACATTGAAGTGGCCGCCTACCCGGAGTTTCACCCGCAGGCCGCCTCTGCCAAGGCCGATCTGGATGCCTTTCAGCGCAAGGTTGAGGCCGGCGCGGACGGCGCAATTACCCAGTATTTCTACAATGTGGACAGCTATCTGCGTTTCATGAACGACTGCCTGGATCGCGGCATCCACATCCCCATCGTGCCCGGCATCATGCCGATCACCAATTACACCCAGCTGGCGCGCTTTTCCGATGCCTGCGGCGCGGAAATTCCGCGCTGGATGCGCAAGCGTCTGGAAAACTTTGGCGATGATCTTGAAAGTCTGCGCAGCTTCGGCCTGGACGCGGTGGGCGAGCTCTGCCAGCAACTCCTCGAAGCTGGCGCCCCCGGCCTGCACTTCTACAGCATGAACCAGATTGAACCGACGCTGAGCCTGTGGCGCGGTCTTGAACAGCATTTGCGCGCCGACATCGAACTGTAAACAGGGCAACATGGTCTGCGCGCATCCGTAGGAGCGAGCTTGAGCTCATCGCGAGCAGGCTCGCCCCCACGGACATCAAACTCAAGGATGTCTGTCGGACTTTAGGGATCGAAGCAAAAATCTGGCTAGGCGAAATATGCACCGTCCAGACGGATTTGCAGGCGATTTCCCTAAAGTCCGACAGACTCCTGAGCTACACTCGCCTCATCACAGTCTGCATGGAGATGATCCGATGACCGAATTTGCACTTGTTCTACTTGTCGTGGCGGTTGCATTCATTTTTGCCGGGGTCAAAACTGTGCCCCAGGGCAGCGAGTGGACGATTGAACGCTTCGGACGCTACACCCGCAGCCTGAACCCCGGCCTAGGATTGATTATCCCCTTCATCGACGTCATCGGACGCAAAATCAACATGATGGAGCAAGTCATGGACGTGCCCTCGCAAGAGGTCATTACCCAGGACAACGCCATGGTCAAGGCCGACGGAGTGGTGTACTTCCAGGTACTGGACGCGGCCAAGGCGGCCTACGAGATTCACAATCTCGAATACGCCATCCTCAACCTGACCATGACCAATATCCGTACCGTCATGGGCTCCATGTCGCTGGACGAGCTGCTCTCCAAGCGCGACGAGATCAATGCGCGCCTGTTGCGCGTGGTTGATGAGGCCACCGCGCCCTGGGGCGTAAAAATAACCCGCATCGAAATCAAGGACATCACGCCGCCGAAGGATCTGGTCGACGCCATGGCGCGCCAGATGAAGGCCGAGCGTGAAAAGCGCGCTAACATTCTGGATGCCGAAGGCTTCCGTCAAGCGGCCATCCTCAAGGCTGAAGGCGACAAGCAGGCGCAGATTCTCCAGGCCGAGGGCTTGCGTGAAGCCGCCTTCCGCGAAGCCGAAGCGCGTGAGCGCCTGGCGCTCGCTGAGGCCAATGCCACCCGCTCAGTGAGCGAAGCGATTTCAGGCGGCAATATGCAGGCTATCAACTATTTCGTCGCCACCAAGTACATCGAAGCTTTCCAGGCCGTAGCGACCGCGCCCAATCAGAAGGTCATCATGATTCCAATTGAGGCCACCGGCATTCTTGGCTCGCTGGAGGGCATCGGCCAATTGGCCAAGGAGACTTTCCTCAAGCCGGAAACGCCCGCCTCCGCCGCCCCGACGCCCTCCCCCGCAAGCTCGCCGATGAGCAGCTGGGCGGAGCGCACCAATGCCGCGCTTGGCGAGGCGCCGCCCGCCGTTAACCCCTACGCGCGGGGTTAATATGGGCGCGACCGAATTTGCCATGAACTTCTGGCACTGGTTGGTGCTGGGACTATTGCTGATGTTCATCGAGCTCATCTTGCCCTCCACCTATTTTTTGTGGCTGGGTCTTGCTGCCATGTTGGTTGGCGTACTGCTCTGGCTGATTCCAGGCATGAGTTTCGATGTGCAAACCATCCTGTTCGCCATTCTGAGCGTAAGCGCTATTTTTATCGGTAAACGCTATCTCAAGCGCCACCCCATTGAAAGCGACCGCCCCACGCTCAATGTGCGCGGCGCGCAGAATATCGGTCGCATCGTCACCCTGCACGAAGCGATTGTGAATGGCGTTGGCCGCGTGCACCTGGACGATACCCTGTGGAAGGTGAACGGCCCAGATCTGCCCGTCAATACACGGGTGCGCGTGGTGGCCGTGGAAGGCATCAGTCTGCGCGTCGAGCCGCTCAACGATGGCGCAGACAGCCCATCGCATTCACATGATGAGGGCGCAGGAGACGGCGGCAGCGGTGACTGACTTTCCCAACAATTTCGATTGGAACCGCCGCGACCTCGACGTTCTCTGGCATCCCTGCACGCAAATGAAGGATCACGAACGTCTGCCCGTGATTCCGATTGCGCGCGGTGCAGGCGTGTGGCTGTATGACTTCGATGGTCGCCGATATCTGGATGCCGTCAGCTCCTGGTGGGTCAATCTGTTCGGTCATGCCAATCCCTTCATTGGCGCACGCATCAAGGAGCAACTTGACACGCTGGAGCATGTGCTGCTCGCGGGCTTTACCCACCAGCCTGTAATCGAGCTCTCCGAACGCCTGGTCAAACTTGCTCCAAAGGGGCTCGCACGCGTTTTTTATGCCGACAATGGTTCGTCCGGCATCGAAGTAGCCTTAAAAATGAGCTACCACGCTTGGCTCAATCAGGGCGCACCGCGCAAAACCAAGTTCGTGGCGCTGGAACACAGCTATCATGGCGAAACGCTGGGCGCACTCTCTGTCGGCGATGTCAGCCTGTTCAAGGACACCTATCAACCGCTGTTGATGGAGGTATTGAAGGCTCCTTCGCCCGACTGCTCCGCCCGCCTGCCCGGCGAGAGCTGCGCCGATGTCGCCCGCCGCGCCGCAGCCGGCATGGAGGTTTTGCTGGCCGCGCATCACGAAGAAATCAGCGCGGTGATTATCGAGCCGCTGGTGCAATGCGCCAGCGGAATGCGCATGTACGACCCTGTCTATCTCACGCTGCTGCGTGAACTCTGCGACCGTTATCAGGTGCATTTGATTGCCGATGAAATTGCTGTCGGCTTTGGACGCACGGGAACCTTGTTTGCGTGTGAACAAGGTACGATTACGCCTGACATCATGATCCTGTCCAAAGGCCTGACCGGCGGCTTCCTGCCGCTCGCCGCCGTGCTCACCACCGATGCCATCTACCAGATCTTCTACGACGACTACGACAAGCTCTCCGCCTTCCTACACTCGCACAGCTACACCGGCAACCCGCTGGCCTGCGCCGCCGCCCTGGCAACGCTGGATCTATTCGCACAGAGCGACGTCATCGGCGCAAACCGCCATTTGAGCGCAACCATGCTCGCCGCTGTTGAAGACTTGCGCGAACATCCGCATGTGTTTGAAGTACGCCAGACCGGCATGATTTTGGCCATCGAAATGGTCAAGAACAAAACCAGACGTGAAGCCTTCCCCTGGCAGGAACGACGCGGTCTGCGCGTCTTTGAATACGGCCTGATGCACGAAGCGCTCCTGCGTCCGCTTGGCAATGTTGTGTACTGGATGCCGCCGTATGTCATCACAGAGGATGACATTGCCCGCCTCGCAGACGTCACCCGCGCGGGAATTATTGATTCGGTCAAATGAAGTTTGAACTTGTGACCAAGGTTGAAGCAATGTCACTGCTTGAAAGAACGCGGGAAGGCCTAATCAATAATCAATCAAATAAATATGTTATTGATACGTCGCTCCGAAACCGACCGACCTCGATTGTGCTTCTAACACACGTCGAATTAAAAAATTCCCCGTACCCTATCAATAACCTGACCACACAATGAAACGCTTTTTTATTGACTTGCCGCTGGGCGTGCAGGAGAGCATTGAGCTTCCCAAGGATGTGCGCCAGTACATGGAGCGCGTACTGCGCCTCAAGCCTGGTCATATCGTAACCCTGTTCAATGGTCAGGGCGGGCAGTTCGTGGCCGAGCTTTTGCCCAATGGGCGCGTCAAACTGCTCGAATTTGCGCCGATTGAACATGAATCGCCCTTGTCTATCCGCCTGATTCAGGGCATCAGCAAGGGCGAGCGCATGGATGTAACCCTGCAAAAAGCCGTTGAACTTGGAGCAAACCGCATCAGCCCGGTTATTTCTGAGCGCAGTGTAGTACGTCTGGACGAAGAGCGCGCCGAACGCCGCCATGAGCGATGGAGCAGCATTTTGCATTCAGCCTGTGAACAATGCGGTCGCAACCGGATTCCGCAACTTGACGAACTCAAAAAGCTCGATGGCCTTCTGGCCGAGCTGGCGCAGAGCGATGAAACCCGTATCGTCCTTGCGCCCACAGGCGCGCGCGCACTTCACGAGCTCCCTCCCCCTGCCCAATTAAGCGTATTGATCGGCCCGGAAGGCGGCTTGAGCTTTGAGGAGATCGAACGTGCCGTGGCGTGCGGCTTTACGGCGGTGAGGCTGGGGACGCGCATCCTGCGCACGGAAACAGCAGGGCTGACCATTTTGGCGGCGGCACAAACCTTGTGGGGCGATTTTTAGCAGGGTGGTGAAAAGCACCCTGCCAAGGCAAGCCATGAATGGCTTGCACGAAGCTCAACCACGACAAGTGATTGAGCTTCGGAGACCATCGCGGCTGGGTGCCTCCATGTGGCCAGCCCTTCGGGGAACGCAAAGCGCTCCATCGTTGCTCCATGCAACGATCTTGGCCTGTACCGCTTTGATGCGAGTTGAAAAAGGGCAGGAAAGCCCTTTTTCAACATCCTGTTAGAAGCTATTCCAAGTCGCACTGCATAAAAATTCGATCAATACGATTCGCTTAAAACTGCGCCTAAACGTCCTCAACCGAATCCATCCAAGCCTCAAGCGCCTCGACATTCGGAATAAAGACCACCTCATCGCCAAGTCGCGTTGGCGTTCCCAACAGAACACAGCCCCCCCCCGCCTCGGCCTCAGCGAGTTGAGATGCCGTTAATGACTCGGTACGCGGCATCCCCGCCAGCAACAGAGCGAAATACGGGCGCTTCGCCGGATCCATCACGCCATACAATACGGCAAGACGTACGCGCCCCGCCAATACATCAACGGCCTGTCCGCATCCGCGCTCAAGACTAAATACGGGAACGCGCACGCCGCGCCACTCTACCGTACCGAGAAAGGCGCCATCCTTGGGGCGCAGCGACAAGCTCGACACCTCTGCCACCATGGAATAAGGCAACAGCAACATCCCGTTTTGAAGCGGCAGGCGAACGCTCAAGACCTTCGTCTGGTTTACTGAGTCACTCATACACTCGCCCTCACATCAGCACCCGCCGTCTGAGCCTTAACACCCTTGCCCGCCATATAACCCTCTGGAAGCCAGCGTGTAAGCGCCATAATCAACTCTGCTTCAGAATAGGGCTTGCCAAGATAACCGCTGACACCTAACGACTCAGCCTTTTCACGATGCTTACCGCCGGTTCTTGAGGTAATCATAATCACGGGAAGATCGTGCAGGGTTGCATCATTACGGATGGAGGCCAGCAATTCAAAACCGTCCATGCGCGGCATTTCAATGTCAGAAAGCACAACAGATGGACGATGTTCATGCAAATAGCTCAGCGCATCCACGCCATCCTTCGCTGTCGCCACATCCAGGTCATAGCGCACCAAAATACGCTCAGTCACCTTGCGAATCGTGACCGAGTCGTCAACCACCAGCACCAAAGGCCGCGCCAGGATCGTCTCGAAACTCTCCTTGGAGGTTTCAATATCCTGTTTGCGCACCGACTCAGTTAGACGGAAGATTTCGGCAACATCCAGCACCAGAACAATGCTGCCGTCACCCAACAAGCTGGCTCCTGCCAACGCCGGCAAACGAGCCACAAACGGCCCCAGTGATTTGATGAACAACTGTTGTGAGCCGATCAAGGCATCAACGCGCAGTGCCATGCGACGCTCACCGATACGCAAGATCAACAGGGGCGTCATGCCGTCAGGCAACACTGCGCTGCGATTAGGTAAACGCAGCAATGCGGCGAGATCCAGCAAGGGATAGAGCTCATTCGCGTATTCAAACTCGGGGCGATCCGACTCCAGCGCCGCCGCCAGCTCGCGCTGAGGCGCCCTCACTATGGACTCGATGACCGCATAGGGGAAGGCAAACGCCTGTCCAGCTGAGCGCACGGCGATACCCCGCGCAATCGCCTGCGTCAGAGGGATGTTGATGCGGAAAATCGCCCCCTTGTCAGGTGTGCTGTCCACCTGAATATCGCCGCCGACCTTACGCAGCGAATCGGCGACCGCATCCATCCCCACGCCGCGCCCGGCGACCAGCGAGACCGAACTCGCCGTACTGACCCCGGAGCGGAAAATCAGCTGCATGGCCGCCTGATCGTTCTCGGCGATTTGCGGCGTGAGATAGCCGCCCTCTTTAGCCTTGCGACGCAAGGCTTCAAGGTTGATGCCAGCACCATCATCACGCAAATTGACTAAGAGGTAGCCGCTATCTGTTGAGAGCAGAAGCTCGATTTTGCCTACGGCAGGCTTGCCCAGGCTTTCACGGCGAACAGGCGATTCGATGCCATGCGCCAACGAGTTGCGCAACATATGCTCGAAGGCGGGAACCAGGCTATTTAACAAACCTCCCTCAATCTCGACATCGGCGCCCACCACCTCAAGCTCGGCATACTTGCCAAGCTCTGTTGCGGTCTGGCGCACCACGCGTTTCAGGCGCGGAATCACCGTCGAGAAGCGCACCAGACGCGCTTTCATCAGATTGTCTTGCAAAACCTGACCCACGCGGCCTTGCTGGATCAAGACCATCTCGGCATCACGCACATCCGCCGACAAGGCCGAGCGAATGCTTTCGATATCCGAGAGACTCTCCATAACCCCGCGCCCTAACTCCTGCTGCACGGTAAAGCGGTCGAACTCCAGCGGGTCAAAGTCCTCTGTGGACAAGCCCGTCTCGTGCTGGAAGCGCCACAACATCTGCGCTTCATTTTCAATTTCGACACGCCGCAGCTGCGCGCGCAAGCGCTCCAAGGTCTGCTCCAGCTCGTTAAGCTGCTGGGCAAGACCAACGAACTTTTGACTCAGACGCACGTGCTGAATTGCCGACTCACCGGCCGAGGCCACCATCTGATCGAGCATATCCGCACGAACACGTACCAGCTCGGCGCGCGCGGCAAGCGCATTGGCATCCTGCGACTCGGCCTCGGGCTCTTCGCGCACGACCGGAGCGTGTTCGACCTCTGGAACCTTTGGCGCCTGAGCAGCGTCTGCGGCCTCGGGCATGGCGGGAAGAACACCGCGATTCGCGCGCAAAACGCTCAGCACATCCATCAATTCATGTTCGGCAGGGATCGGTTGACGCAGGCGCAACTGACTGACCATCGCGTGCAGCCGGTCGAAGATGCGCTGCATCAAGCCCTGAATTGCCGGAGTCACCGGGTAAGCCTGAGCCTCAATATCGGCAAACACGTCTTCCAAGGTGTGCGTCAGCTCACCCATGTGCATCAGCCCAGCCATACGCGCGCCACCTTTGAAGGTGTGCAAATGGCGCTGGATGGCTTGCTGATATGCACGCACATCTGGAGACTTCTGCCACGCGGCCAAGGACTCGTCCAAATGTTCGAGAATCTCGTTCGCTTCTTCAAT
Organism: uncultured Gammaproteobacteria bacterium; assembly: GCA_938004235.1. Lineage (GTDB taxonomy): Bacteria > Pseudomonadota > Gammaproteobacteria > Halothiobacillales > Halothiobacillaceae > Thiofaba. The sequence continues at coordinate 129 of CALKWL010000079.1, read as the reverse complement.
GAAGATCTCGAGCAACTCGGCATCCTGATCTGCGGGAATATCAAAGGCAGGCTCATGCTGCGGCAGCGTTTCAAGCGGTTTGACCGCTTCGACCGCTTCGACCGCTTCGACCGCTTCGACCGCTTCGAC
>CALKWL010000078.1 GCA_938004235.1 uncultured Gammaproteobacteria bacterium | reverse complement strand
ATACGCCGACCACCGAGATCTACACTCGTTCCCTACACGACGCTCTTCCGATCTCACATAATCATCCACGGCTTTTTCCAGCGGGGTGTCGAAATTCTTGCCGATATTCAGTCCGAGGATACCGCCCTGCTCGCGAAAACGGCTGTGCTCGACATTGACAATAAACTGTTCCACGCCAAGATTGTTAAAACCCATGCGATTAATGATGGCGCGCGCCTTGGGAAGACGAAACAGACGCGGTGTCGGGTTCCCCGGTTGGGGGCGCGGCGTGACCGTACCAACCTCCACCGCGCCAAAACCCAGACTGCCCAGCGCATCGATGTAACGTGCATTTTTGTCCATCCCCGCCGCCAAACCCACGGCGTTAGGAAAACTCAGACCCATCACCATGCGTGGACTATCCAGCACGCGTGCGCGCATCAGGCGCGCCGCACCTCCGCGCAAGGCAAAGCGCATCATCTCCAAAGAGAACTCGTGAGCCGTTTCCGGCGGCAACATGAACAGCCCCTGACGGGCCAAAGCGTACATCAAGCTCATCTCTACCCGACCTGCTGAACGTTATCAATTTGGCGGCGACCGCGAACTGTTATGCTACCACTCCTGCCGCCATTTCAGCCCATTGCCAGGGTGTTGAAAAACACCCTGGCAATGCAAGCCATGGATGGCTTGCACGAAGATCAATCACGTTAAGTGATTGATCTTCGGAGCCTGTCGCGGGCGTGTACCGCGACAGGCGCGTTGAAAAAGGGCAGGAAGCCCTTTTTCAATATCCTGCTAACTGCCTGTCAGGCTTGATTGATGTCACGATGAACCGCACCACCCGTCGCCAATTCTTCGAGCGCCTGCGCGCCCTTAACCCCAATCCGGTCACTGAACTGCATTACAGCTCGCCCTTTGAATTACTCGTCGCCGTGGTTCTGTCCGCCCAGGCCACGGATAAGGGCGTCAATCGTGCAACCGACCGCCTGTTTCCCGTTGCCAATACCCCGCAAGCCATGCTCGCACTTGGCGAAGACGGGCTGCGCGAATACATCAAGACCATCGGCCTCTACCAGACCAAGGCCAAAAATGTGATCGGCCTGTGCCGAGCATTGCTTGAACAGCATCAGGGCCAGGTTCCCGAGACCCGCGAGGCTCTCGAAGCCCTACCGGGCGTAGGGCGCAAAACCGCCAACGTCGTGCTCAACACCGCTTTCGGCCAGGCGACCATGGCCGTCGATACGCATATTTTCCGCGTCGCCAACCGCACAGGCCTTGCGCCGGGAAAAGACGTACGCGCGGTCGAAGAGCGCCTTGTCAAAGTCATCCCCAAGGAATTCATACTCAACGCCCACCATTGGCTGATTCTGCATGGCCGCTACACCTGCACCGCCCGCGCGCCCAAATGCGGCGCATGCCCGGTATGCGATTTATGCGACTTCAAACAAAAAACCGCTGCCTGCGCAGGAGTGCTTCCCCCATGATCTTCTCCAACGACCGCAACACGCTCCGCCTGATGTACGTCCACGCCTGGAAAAAACGCCAGCAAAACCTGCCCATGGATGCTCTTGAGCACATGATTGCCGATGTGATCGCCATGCATCCCGAATACCACGCACTGCTCGCCGACGAAGACGCCAGCCTGGCCTGGAAGGAATCCCCCATCCAGGGCGCCAGCAACCCCTTCCTGCATCTTGGGATGCACCTGGGGCTGCGCGAACAGATCAGCACCGACCGTCCCCCGGGTATCCGCACGGCGTACACGCAACTCTTGCAGCGCCATGGCGATGTCATGGAAACCGAACACCGCATGATCGCCTGCCTGCTGCGCACCTTGCAGGATGCCGGCGCTGCCGGACCTGATGAACACGCCTACATGGAATGCTTGCAACGTCTGCGTTGACAACCTGTTTACGTCGCGTTTTCCTCCGTCTGCAGGACTTGAGATGATCTAGCCCCCAGCCCACACGCAGCGGCTTTCCCTGCGAAAAACCGGGGCGATAAAAAATACTGCAACAATCAGCGGTCACCATGATGCAGAAAATCAAATTCACGGATAAATAAAAATAATTGGATTACAGTCAATAGACACACTAATAACGTGACTATTACGTTGTGCGTACTACGAGGTTTCAGCGCCATGCAACAGTCAGCCCAAGAACATGCCGCGCATTCCCGCCCCCTTTCCCTGCATGTGGATACCGCCATGGGAATGCCCCAGTCCGAGAGCACGCTACTGGCCGAAGGCGAATCCATCGCGGACAGCGATTTTCTCGCAGCCATCAGTTGTGCGCTTTACACCCATGCAACAAGCATGTCTAAAGCCCTTGACCGGGGCGCACTGCAAGCCATCGAATGCTATCTAAGCGATGGCAGCGTCATCACACATCGAGCAAGCGCATGTGGTGATCTGCATATCACCGAAACACCCGGGCTGCTCAACCTGGCAACTTGACGCTTCTGTAAAGACAAGCATAAAAAAACCCCGCTGCTTATGCGCGGGGTTAGAGGCGCGTGGCTCTAGGAGTCTCCTCGAAGTCAGGATAAATCGTCCGGCTCATCGTGAGTCGATCCATCAATCCACTCAGAATCGACGAGCCCGATACACGCTCGGGCTATCGTCCGCGTTTCAGTGGGCGTGATCGTTGACGCAGCGCGGGAAAGCCCTGAGTCAATCAGAGCTTCCTGCATTAAGCCTCAGCGGTTCGCACAAAAGCCAAATTCAACTACCGCTCCTGGCTGCAAATAGGCATTCCATTCTTCCCCTTGGGCAAATGCCTGCGTACCACTTTGGGTCACTCTCGCACTCCAACTGGACGCGAGTGTCCCTTCCAGGGTAAACCGAGTTGTCCAAGGCAATACCTCTGAAGTCGTATTACTGACGCGCACATTCGCGCAGTACCCCACCCCCCAGTCAGAAACAACAGTCAACTGTGCAGGCAATTCACTTGCAGGAGCGCCTCCCGTCCCCGGCTGGACACGCGATGCGCAGTAGCCATATTGAGTGGAGCCGCCCGCAGGCAAATTGTCATTCCAACCTGCACCTTTCGCCTTGACGCTGGATCCTTCAATGCTCAGGGTCGCGTTCCAACTGTTGTCCATACGGTCATGGAAGCCAAACGAAGTCTCCCAGATGCCGTCGCGTGAGCTGATATTGCGCACGGTATAGGTCACGCAATACCCCGATCCCCAATCTGAGTCCACATGGCGCTGAACATCAATTTCATTACCCGAAAGTACAGGCAGAGTTGGAGTTGGAGTTGGAGTTGGAGTTGGAGTTGGAGTTGGAGTTGGAGTTGTCATCCCCCACAAGTAATGCAATTTTTCAAGCTTGTCGCTCCAAACGCTCGCCCAATCGTTTTGCAGTAGCCCCCCTGTGTTGGAACTGTTCGGATTCCATGACCAGAAGAAGCCATCACGCATATCCTTTTGCACCATCCATTCAACGGCGGCATCAAACCAGACCTTGTCCAAAGCCAGTCCGCCGTCGTGACCGTAACGACTACCGAACTCGGTCGGGATAACCGCATATCCCAAGTCCTTGGCAAAACCAAAATTGGTATTCCAAATGGCAGGCATATTCAAAGGAAAGTCGGGCGCGTTGAAATAGCTGTACATGTAAATGTCAGGACCGTAGAAATGTGGTGCCAGCACCAGTTTGTTCTGCGGGACATTCAACGGCATACAACGCAAGGGCTCAAGATTGCCGCCCCAACCATGCGCATGAGGGCTAGAGCACGTCGCCTGTTCATCAATACCGGCAACAAACACCACGAGGTTCGGGTTTTTGGCCAGCACAGCCGCTGAAGCCCGCTCAGCGGCCAGGTTCCAGTCCGTCGCAGGATTCCCCACGCCCCAGGTCACGCGACCGTGCGGTTCGTTTTTCAGATCAATCGCAAAAAAATGCGGTACGTTTTTGTAACGTTCAGCCATGAGCTCAAGGTCGGCAATCCACTGCGCCTCGGAGTACCAGTCGGTGTACCACAACTCGGAAATCGCGTAGTCGTCGGGATGATGATGATCGAGCAGAATATAAATGCCTGCCTGATCGAGCTTGTTGATGATGTAGTCAAGCGTCTGCAAACCATTGAGACCGACGAGGTTTGGATTCAGGGCAAAATCCACACCGTTCACGCCCTGCCCCTGCAACGTGCCGGGATCGATGGGCAAGCGCACGGCATTGATTCCCAGTGATTTCATCTGCGCGATCATGTCATCCGCATTGCGCACCCAGAGACCATGCGGCGCATGGGTGGTTGTTTCAAATCCAAACCAGTTGATGCCGTTAAGCTTGACGCGCTGCCCTGCCTCATCAAAGACCTTACCAGCCTGGACTTGATAGGCTTGCGCTGGATATGCAAACCCCAAGGTCAATGCAACCCCGAATGCAACAGCGCCGATGTTTTTCTTAAAAAAACCAGTGGAATTCATCATGTGATTCGCCCTTTGGATAGAATTGAGCCGACAATCACGAAAACAGATGAGCGCGAAACATAAATCTTGAGATTTACAGCAGCCCGGCTATCGTCCGCCAGCGAACGGCCTGGTACGACCCGCAGCTTTGCGTCACCGGCTTTCGCACGGTTTTGCCAAAAATGATTGATATCAACATCAATCGAACAAAAGTCTAGGTATATCCTGTGCAAGTGTCAAAAACCCCCTTACGAAACATTGACAAAAATCAGGCACTAAACAGCATGAGCATCGAGCTTTACGGCATCCCCAACTGCACCACGGTCAAAAAGGCGCGCGCCTGGCTTGAACAGCACGGGATTGAAACGACATTCCACGATTACAAGAAGGCGCCTATCACCATCGAAAAGCTTGCCGCATGGGAGGCTGTACTGGGCTGGGAAACCCTGCTGAAAAAAACCGGCACGACCTGGCGCACCTTACCTGAGGAGCTCAAGACAGACCTCTCGCGTGATAAAGTGCTGCGCCTTTTGCACGATCAGCCCAACCTGATTCGCCGTCCGATTGCCGAGTTCTCCGACGGGCGCATTTTGGCGGGTTTTGCAGAAAGCCAGTACCTCGCCGCCTTCCAGTCCAAGGACAAACCAAGCCATGTCTGACGTACTCAAACTTGCGAGCGCATTGATCGCTCTCCGCTCACTTACGCCGGAAGATGCCGGATGCCAAAAATTACTGGCCGAGCGCCTGGAAAAACATGGCTTCACTCTGGAGTGGATGCCGCATGGCGACGTGCTCAACCTCTGGGCGCGGCGCGGCACGCTCTCGCCCCTGCTGTGCTTCGCCGGGCACACCGATGTGGTGCCAAGCGGACTCGAAACGGCCTGGACATCGCCCCCCTTCACCCCGACCGTGCGTGACGGCATGCTTTTCGGACGCGGCGCCGCCGACATGAAAGGCGGAGTCGCGGCTATGACTCTTGCCGCCGAGCGCTTTGTCCAACGCCACCCAGATCACGACGGCTCAATTGCCTTTCTGTTGACGTCCGACGAAGAGGGCGTCGCGGTTGACGGCACGATCAAGGTCATCGAAACACTGGAAGCGCGCGGCGAAAAAATTGACTACGCCATCGTCGGCGAACCCTCCAGCCGCGTGATTTTGGGGGATGAATTCAAGATCGGGCGGCGCGGCTCGCTCACCGGGCGGCTCAAAGTCCACGGCGTGCAAGGCCATGTCGCCTACCCGCATCTGGCCGACAACCCCGTACACCGCGCCGCCCCAGCGCTTGCCGAGCTTGTTAGCACCGAATGGGATAAGGGGAATGCGCATTTTCCCCCATCCAGCCTGCAAATCGCCAATATCAGCGCAGGCACGGGCGCAAACAACGTGATCCCCGGCGAGCTGTCAGTGGAGTTCAATATCCGTTTCAATACCGAATGGACGGTGAAGAGCCTAAAAGAAGCCATTGAGGCAATCTTCGTTCGTCACCAACTCAAATACACCCTGGACTGGAGTCTGTCGGGACATCCCTTCCTCACCCGCGCCGACGGCAAGCTGGTCGATGCTGTGCATGAAGCCATTCGTGATGTCCTGGGGCTGGAAACCGCCCCTTCGACTTCAGGCGGCACCTCGGATGCGCGTTTTATCGCCCCCACCGGTGCTGAAGTGATCGAGCTCGGCCCGCTCAACGCCACCATTCACAAAGTCAACGAATGTGTGGGCGTCGAAGATCTGGATCGCCTCGCGGCTGTTTATGAACGCATGCTTGATCTGCTATTGCTGGAAGACGAGTAAATCGAATTTAGCCACAGAAAGCACAGAGAGTAAGACAGCAGCCTATTGATTTGACAAGAAGGAAACATGCTAAACGTAGGTTGGGGCTTTGCTCAACCTGTCGTCTTCTTCGGTGAGCTCTGTACCCTCTGTGGCTAAAAAACTTCAACCACTGCGAGACATTATGGATATCTGGATGTTATTGAAAGCCGCCATTCTGGGTCTACTCGAAGGCGCAACCGAATTTCTGCCCATCTCCTCCACCGGGCATCTCATCATTGCCCAAGATCTTTTGAACTATAACGACGAAGCAGGCAAGGTGTTCACCATTGCCATCCAGCTTGGCGCCATTCTGGCGATTTGCTGGCACTACCGCGACAAAATATTCAGTGTAGTCAAAGGCTTGCCTAGCGACCCCAGTGCACAGCGCTTCACCACCAACCTGATGATCGCCTTTATCCCGGCCATGGTCTTCGGCCTGCTGTTTCACAAACTCATCAAGGAATACCTGTTCAGCCCGCTGACCGTGGCCGGCGCGCTGATTGTCGGCGGCTTCATCATCCTGCTGGTTGAGCGCTACAAACCTGCGCCGCGCATTCACAACGTGGACGACATGCGCTGGACGGACGCGCTCAAGGTCGGCTTGGCGCAAAGCGTGGCGCTGTTCCCCGGCACCTCGCGTTCCGGGGCGACCATCATGGGCGGCATGGTCTTTGGACTGTCGCGCACCGCCGCCACCGAATTCTCCTTTTTCCTCGCCATTCCCACCATGTTCGCCGCCGTTGCCTACGATCTGTACAAAAATGCCGCCCACCTGCACAGCGAAGACATGGGCATGATCGCTGTCGGCTTTGTCATGGCCTTTATTTCCGGCCTGGCCGCCGTGCGCTTCCTGCTGCGCTATGTGTCCAGCCACAGCTTTGTCGGCTTCGCCTGGTATCGCATTGTGTTTGGCAGCTTGGTACTGCTGTACTTCCTGTAACCCGGAGTTTCCATTCGATGGTGTCGTCACAACCTCATACCGCGTTTGAACACTCAGATGTTATGCGTCGCGCGAAAAGCCATGCCAAAACCTTCGGCTCGAGACGAGCCTCCTACAGAACAACACCGCAGCATATCGAGAACAACACCGCCCTCATGACGACAGCGTCTGGGGTACGTCTGTAAATACTGTTATGGAAAATCCGGGTTTACCCATGCCCGACGCCGCGCTCACGCCGTTTGAACAGCACTGGATGGCCGAAACCCTGCGTCGGCATGAGGCTGAGCATGGCGCCTTGGATGATGCGGCACTCCTGCCCGAGCTTGCCCGCGTCAACACTAGTGAAGCCCGCATCCTGCGGCGCGCCGAACGCCTGATTCGCACGCTTCATCCGCACTGGCTCGCGGACATGCGCGCCTGGCAGGCGCAAACGCGCTGGATCATCCTCCTCCTCGGCCTGCTCGCCGCGCTTGGCGGCTTCTTCTCGGCATTGAGCCTGTTCAATACCGGAATGCCCACGGCGGACGGGCGCGTGCTCAATGTGGTGTGGTTGCTGCTGGCTCTGCTTTTTTTGCCCGTATTGAGCCTGTGCGCATGGCTGGTTTTTCTGTTCCTGCCCGGAAGCGGCGGGCAAACCTTGCTCGGACAACTCGGCCTCTGGCTGCAACGCCATCTTCCCGGCCAGTCCGTAGAACGCCTGCACATTGGTCAGGCGCTCTTGAGTTTGCTTATTCACCACCGCCTGCTGCGCTGGGGCATGGGCGCCCTCAGCCACGGGCTGTGGTTGATCGCGCTGGGCGCAGCTCTACTTGGAATGCTGCTCATGCTCGCCACCCAGCGGCATGTGTTCATCTGGGAAACCACGATTCTACCCGGCGCAGTTTTTGTCGAATTCGTGCGCCTCATCGGTCAGCTTCCGGCACTGCTCGGCTTTACCATCCCCGGCACGGAAATGGTTCTTGCCAGCGGCACGCCCGGCAAACAATCCGAAATACTGCGCCATGCGTGGGCCTCATGGCTGATCGGCTGCGTGCTGGTGTATGGCATCCTGCCCCGCCTGGCGGCGCTTGTGCTCAGCTTTGGCCTGTGGAAACACGGTCTGGCGACACTGCAACTCGATCTGCAACACCCCGGCTACGCCCTGCTGCGTGCGCGACTGCATCAAAACACCCAGGCCCTGGGCGTGATTGATCCTGCGCCCGCCCTGCTTCCCACCTCGACACATCAACACCGCGCCGCCGTCCCGGCTCTTACGGGCGAAGCGTCAACACTGGTCGGCTTTGAGCTTGGCGCAGACCTGACATGGCCACCCGTCACAGCAGGAAGGTTCAGGGTTTATCCACACATCGACAGCCGTGAAGAGCGCCAGCACCTACTGGATAGCCTCACCAGTACGCCTCCAAATATCCTGCTCATCGCCGTGGACAGCCGACTTTCGCCGGATCGGGGCAGCCTCCTGTTCATTAACCAACTGGCGCAACACAGCGCCACTCCGTTGGTCTGGCTGATGAGCGACAACGAGCGTAGTCCGCTGTGGCGCTCCAGCCTGCGCGAGGCTGGCTGGCCGAACGATGCCCTGCTGGACGATGCCGCTGCCAGAGCCTGGCTGGAGGTCGCACAATGAGCCCGGCACTCAAGCTTGCCGTGGTCGGCCACACCAATACCGGCAAGACCTCACTGCTGCGCACCCTGACCCGCGACACCAGCTTTGGTGAAGTTTCCGCCCGTCCCAGCGCCACTCGCCATGTGGAGGGCGCGCGGCTGATGCTCGAAGACGCTGCCGTCATCGAACTTTACGACACGCCGGGACTGGAAGACGCCATGAGCCTGCTGGACTTCATGCACACCCAGAGCACGCCCGACGAGCGCCTGGACGGCCCGGCGCGTATCGCCCGTTTTCTCGCAAGCAGGGAATCCCGGGCGCAATTCGAACAGGAATCCAAAGTCCTACGCCAACTGCTTGCTTCAGACGCGGGGCTCGTGGTGATCGACGTACGCGACCCGGTGCTGGCCAAATACCGCGATGAGCTCAGCATTCTCACCGCCTGCGGCAAGCCTCTGCTGCCCGTGCTGAATTTTGTGCGCAGCGCAAACAACAACGAAAGCACCTGGCGCGAGGCGCTGGCGCGTCTGGGATTGCATAGCGTCATCAGCTTCGACACCGTGACCCCGGAGATTGATGGCGAGAGATCGGAAGAGCGTCGTGTAGGGAAAGAGGGTAGATCTAGGTGGTCGGCGTAT
>CALKWL010000077.1 GCA_938004235.1 uncultured Gammaproteobacteria bacterium | reverse complement strand
ATTCTCTCTACCGGGCCACTGGATACTCAGTCTTCCTCCGGGCAGCTCCACATTCACCGTGTCGTCGAGCAAGCCTTGTAGGCGGCCAGCAACCACGGCAGCGCATGCCCCGGTGCCGCAGGCTAGTGTTTCACCCGCGCCGCGCTCAAATACGCGCAAACGAATCAGGCGATGATTCATGACCTGCATGAAACCCACATTCGTGCGGCGCGGAAAGCGCGAGTGACTTTCAATCTGTGTACCCAGCTGAACGACAGGTGCGCTTTGAATATCATCAACGCGCAAAACCGCGTGAGGGTTCCCCATGGAAACGGCACTGATCGCGTATAAATGTCCATTAACGTCAAGGGAGTAGATCACAGCGCGAACGTCGGCGTCGAATGGAATCTCATTGGGCTCAAGCCTCGGCTCACCCATGTTGACGGTCACCTGTCCGTCGCTCTCGATGTGCAAGACGATGATGCCTGAGGCTGTTTCAACCGGGATGGTATGCGCTTCTGTCAGGCCTTCATCGCGTACAAAGCGCGCAAAGCAACGCGCCCCATTACCGCATTGCTCGACCTCGCCGCCATCCGCATTGAAAATGCGATAGCGGAAGAGCGCGTTATCCGAGTGCGAGGGCTCGACGAGCAAGATCTGATCGCAACCGATGCCAAAGTGTCTGTCGGCGAGAAAGCGGATTTGCTCCGTATTCAGGCGGATCGTCTGGCGCACGCCATCCAGAACAACAAAATCGTTGCCCAAACCGTGCATTTTTACGAAGGGAAGCAACATCAATTAAGGGCTCAAATTTGTAACGTTGGACAGAATTATAGCCCTGCCTGATTGCGTTGCGCAGGAGGGTCAGCCGCCGGTCATCGACATAAAACGGATCACTTGAGATGGCTTTTCATTGAATTCATGCCGTTCGGGTTTAAGGCCAATAGCGGCTACTAGGGCTTCCTTGAGTTCATCATCAGGAATCCCCCGGCGCAGCAAGTCGCGCAGCGGAAAGTTATGCTCTTGACCAAGGCACATATAGAGCGTGCCATCAACGGACATCCGCACCCGGTTGCATGTCTCGCAGAAGTGTTGCGAGATTGGGGTGATAAAACCGATATGTGTGTTCGTTCCTGCCACGCGCAAATAACGGGCGGGGCCGCCGCCAAGAATCAACCCGCCATCGATTGAAGCATCAATCGTGGGAATGAGGTTGAATCGGGTTGTCAGGCTTTTCTTTACGCTTTGCAGATCCAGATAGTGATCCGTGGCATTGCGCCCGGTATCCCCCATCGGCATGGTTTCGATCATGCGCAACGTCAAGCCGTGCTCGATGCAGAACTCCAGCATGTCGCTGATTTCATCATCGTTCACACCTTTCATGGCGACCATGTTGATCTTGATTGGGTCAAAGCCTTCGGCTTTGGCTGTAAGGATGCCATCCAGAACTTTATCGAGTCGGCCTTGGGTAATGTCTTTGAACCGATCGGCTTTAAGTGTGTCCAGGCTGATATTAAGCCGATCCACGCCTGCTGCTTTCAGACTCTTTGCCTGTTTTGCAAGCCGAGTTGCGTTAGTGGAGAGTGAGAGATCCCGTATTCCCACGTCCTGTTTTAGGCGACGAGCCAGCACGTCAACATCCTTGCGCACCAAGGGCTCGCCGCCGGTGATGCGAACGCGCAATAAGCCCATTTCCGCCATTAACCCAACCACGCGCTCGATTTCGTCGAAAGTCAACCAATGCGCAGGCTCTTCAAAATCCTTGAAGCCCTCGGGCATACAGTAAAAGCAACGCAGATCGCAGCGGTCGGTCACGGACAACCGCAGGTATTCAATTTTGCGACCAAAAGGATCCACCAAGGCGTGCACTTTAACTTTGTTCTCGTATGGCTTAGCGGGCTACAACGATAGCAAATGTGACTATATTGTAAAACGCTAATTTACGATGCTGAATCAATTATCCTTATCAGGAGGCTATAGGCGTTTGGCAAGCATAAACCATCATGGGATGGGTGTGCGCTTCATGCTCGCGTGCAGGAGTCGTTGTGTTTTTGTGGGTATAACGATAGACGAAAAACAGCGCATTGCAAGTTTTTTTCTGTATCTGTCAAATGAGTCGGCTGCCTTGAGAACGGGTGAATCGCAAACAGGCGGCTAGTCTTGTCGTGTCAGTCTCTGCTCGGGAAGCATCTGCCAGTGACCGCTCTTGCCGCCCTTCTTTTCTAGGATGCCGATCCGTTCAATCACCATGCCGCGATCAACAGCTTTACACATGTCATAAATCGTCAGTGCCGCAGTGCTGGCTGCCATGAGTGCTTCCATTTCCACCCCGGTCTGCCCCTTGAGCGCGCAGGTGGCGGTGATGTGGATGCTGCTCTCGTCCGGATGGGCTTGCAGCGTTACTTCGACCTTGGTCAGTAAAAGGGGGTGACAAAGCGGGATGAGATCGGATGTGCGCTTGGCGGCCATGATGCCGGCAACGCGAGCTACGGCGAGTACGTCACCTTTTTTGTGTCGGCCTTCGGTAATCAGTGCCAGGGTTTCGGGTTTCATGCGCACGATGGCTTGCGCCCTTGCTTCGCGCAGGGTTTCTTCTTTATCGCCTACGTCCACCATGCGTGCTGCGCCGTTGGCGTCAAGGTGCGTCAGCGTATGTTCGGGACTTTGTGCTGTTGTGCTCATGCTAATAATTCACTTAACAAATAAACATTTACCTCGTCGCCCGGGCGGACGAGCGCTCTTTCTGGCAGCTCGACCAAGGCATCAGCCCAGCTTAACGAGCTCAGGATGCCGGAGCCCTGGTTGGCGTAGAGTACGACGTTTTGCTCTGGAGTAATGCGAGCTCGTGCAAATTCACGCCGATCGCTCACGCGCGAAGTGCTGAAGGCGGCGGGCAGGCGCAAAGGGCGTAATTGACTCATGTGCGCCCCCATGCGCCTGAGCAGGAAGGGGCGGGCGAACAGGACAAATGTGGCAAAGCCTGACACCGGATTACCGGGGAGACCAATCAAGGGCGTATCGCCAATGCGTCCAAAAGCGAGCGGTTTGCCAGGCTTCATGCGCACTTTCCACAGGTCGATGCTTCCGATTGATTCGATGGCGGCCTTGATGTGGTCTTCATCGCCGACTGAAACGCCTCCGGAGGTCAGGATGACATCGCACGCGCCGGCAAGTTGCGCGAGTATTTTGCGAGTTGCCTCAAGCTCGTCAGGCAGGTGTGCCTGGTGGCTGATCCGGCAGCCCATTTGCATGAGCAGAGCGCGCAGCAGGGAGGCGTTGGCGTTGTAGATGCAGCCCGGACGCAAGGGCTGGCCTGGCGGCAAGACCTCATTGCCTGAGGTCAACAGGGCAACACGCAAAGTAGAGTAAACCTCGAGTTGGCTTAGGCCTGCTGAAGCCAAAAGCCCCAAGTGCATCGGGCTTAGGCGTGTGCCGCGAGCCAAGAGCGCCTGGCCGGCATGAAAGTCCTCACCCTGCCGTCGGACATCTTCAAATGCCTCCGGGCGCTGACTAAAAACAATATGCGTGTCTGCGCGTCTGACAGACTCCTGCGCCACAATTGCGTTCGCCCCAGCAGGCATCGCGGCTCCGGTAAAGATTCGCGCACACTCGCCAGGACGTAATGCCTGCCCGATGGCGCCGGCGGTAATGCGCTGCGTGACCTTAAGCCGCGTTTCGCCTGACGAGGCCAGATCGCGGGTTGCAATCGCGTAGCCGTCCAGCGTACTCACGTCGCTGGGCGGCGAGTCGCTCAGGGCGAGAGCCTCTTCAGCCAGTACGCGATTGAATCCTTCGTCGAGCCGACAGCTTTCAACTCGATGCAAAGGTTGAGCAGCTTCGATGAAAAACTCTCGGGCGGCGGCAAAGTCCAACATGCTCAATCCTCGCCCCAGCGCGCAGCGGCATCAAAATCGCTTTCACGCGCATCTACCCAGCGCGCGCCAGTGGGAGTGGTTTCCTTTTTCCAGAAAGGCGCACGGGTTTTCAGGTAGTCCATGATGTATTCGCAGGCCTCAAAAGCCGCGTGACGATGTCGGCTTGCGACTGCAACCATGACGATTTGCTCGCAGGGCTGTAGAAGACCGACACGATGAATAATCGTTACGCCTTGGAGCGGCCAGCGTGCGCACGCCTTGCTTTCAATCATTTCCAGAGCGCGTTCGGTCATGCCGGGGTAGTGTTCCAGCTCCATGGCGCGGATGGAGGCGTCGTGGTTCATATCGCGGACGGTGCCAATAAAAGCGGCAACGGCGCCAATATCGCTCTGTCCGGCGCGAAGTTGGCTGATTTCTAGCCCAAGATCGAAGTCCTGCGTTTGTATGCGCACCATGATTACGCCCTCTGTCTGCGTTACGGGGGTGCATGATGCCGTATGCAGAAAAGCAAGGAAACATGCGTCAGCGTGGGATAAAGGCGTACCAAGGGGTATTAAAAGATTAGCAATTGCTGATGTTCTCAGGAGCCTGTATGCTGCGCAGCCGTTGAACTTGGCTTTTGTAGTGATTTTTTATGCTTAATAAGCCGAGTCAATTTGCTCGCGCCCAAGGCGCGGGTACAGACTTGTGAGCGCAGGCATTGGTTCAATGCCTTATGTCATGCCTGTTGACCTCAATGGTGTGCAAACCGGGGTCGCAGGTGGGCGCGGGGTTTTCCCGCTTCATAGAATTGCTAACGTGCAGGAGTGAGCAATGTCCGAAAAAAATATCACCATGCCGGTGAGCGCCGACGAGCAGGTTAATTCCAACCAGACTCGTCGTTCGTTCCTCCGCAAGAGCGTGGCTGTCGCAGGCGGCGCCGTTATTGCTGCTGCTGCGGCAGGTCGCGCGTCCGCCGGGGCTCAGGTCACCGAGCCCCTGGCTATTCCGCCAACCAATAAGATTCTTGGGCGTGGCGTGGTTAGCGTGCCCTACGGTCTGCCTTCAAAGTACGAAGCCCATGTGGTGCGTCGCAACGTTGAGTGGCTGACTCCCGACACCATCGCGTCGATCAGCTTTACCCCGCTGCAAGACCTCGAAGGCATCATCACCCCGAACGGCCTGCACTTCGAGCGCTACCACGGCGGTGCCGTGGATATTGATCCGTCGACCCATCGTCTCGTGGTTCACGGTCTGGTCGATAAGCCGATGATCTTCACCATCGAAGACCTGAAGCGTTTTCCGCAAAAGGCGGCATTCTGGTTCCTGGAGTGCCCGGCCAACGGTGCGATGGAGTGGCGCGGCGTGCAGATGGACTCCTTGCAGTTTACTCACGGCATGATCTCCTGCTCTGAGTGGATTGGCGTGAGCCTGCTCGACCTGATGAAGGCCGTAGGCGTCAAGAAAGAAGCGACCTGGTTCTACGGTGAGGGCGCGGACGGCGCTGCACTCCAGCGCTCGGTTCCGTTGCCTGGCGCGAAGGATCAGTTTGGCAAGCCGCTTCCAGAGTTTGATACAAACGAAATCTACAAGGATGTCATCGTTGCTTATGCCCAAAATGGCGAAGCGCTGCGTCCTGAAAACGGCTATCCGATCCGTCTGATTGTCCCGGGATGCGAGGCCAACCTGTCCGTCAAGTACCTGCGTCGCATCAAGTTCGTTGATAAGCCGCTGGTCACTTACCAGGAAACCCGTCACTACACCGACGGTATGCCTGACGGTCGTTTCCGTCAGTACACCCTGGTCAACGAAGCCAACTCGGTCGTCACTTTCCCTTGCCCGGACAAGAAGATGTCAGGCAAGGGCTCCTACGAAATCCGTGGTCTGGCATGGACCGGTCGCGGCAAGGTCAAGGCCGTGGATGTATCTGTCGACGGTGGCAAGACCTGGAAAGAAGCCAAGCTGCTTGATCCAGTGTTCTCCAAGTGCTTGACCCGCTTCACGCTTCCATGGGAATGGGATGGTAAAGAAGCCTTGGTCATGAGCCGCGTTACGGATGAAACCGGTTACGTTCAGCCGACTTTGCGTCAGCTGCGTGAACAGCGTGGTTCCAACAGCATCTACCACAAGAACTCGATTCAGACCTGGAAGGTCCTGCCTAACGGAGAAGTACACAATGTTCAAATCGAAAATCTCTAAGACTGCCCTGGCGGCAGGCTTGATGGCCTTCTCCTCCATGTCTTTTGCGGGAGATGCGGCTTTCAACGGCATCGGCAAAACGATTGATGAAAAAGCGATTGCCCCCTGGGCGATCAGCGTTCACTTCGATGGCGATGGTCTTCCCGCAGGCAAGGGCAGCGTGGCGCAGGGTGAGCCGATTTACCAAGCCAAGTGCGCCATGTGTCACGGCGAGTTCGGTGAAGGCGCCAAGGGTTATCCCAAGATGCTGGGTGAAACCGTTGAGCAAATCCACGCTCTGGCTGCCAAGGACGAAGACACTGTAGGTGTTCGCGGCATCAACAGCCTGTGGGGTCACGCTCCTACGCTGTATGATTATATCCGCCGCGCCATGCCGTTCTTCGCGCCGCAGTCCCTCGGCAACGACGAAGCTTATGCGACCACTTGCTACGTCCTGTACATTGCCGAGATCATCAAAGATGACAAGACTGTGTGTGATGCGTCCGTGCTGAAGGCGACCAAGATGCCTTCGCAGGACAATTTCTACACTGATCCGCGTCCGGACATCAAGAATGCGCGTTGCATGAACGATTGCATGAAAGAAGCTCCAGTAGTCAAAGAAATGGCTGTTGTGGGTGTAGGTAAGGATGCCTCAAGCGGAAAAACCGCTGCTGACCATTAAGTGGTTCTTGGAAAAGGATTTCCCCAGCCAGCTTTAGTAACAATACAGCTCACGCGCTAGTTTTTTGCAGTGTGAGTTGATTGCCTAGCCTGCATGGTTTGCCATGCAGGCTTTTTGCGTTGTGCTTGTGTGGATTTTGTGCAGGGAAGGGCGATAAAAAAGAGCTGTGCAAGTCAGCTCCTTTTTGCCTATCGGAATGTTATTGGCGGCTGGATGAGTTCGTTACGTCATTGTGCATAGGGGGCTCCGGGCGTCTCAGGCTTTCCTGCAAGCCGGGCGGGTGCGGTTTCCACGGGTTGCCTTGGGCGGCCTCCTGGTAGCCGCTGGCGAACAATGCGCGCATAAAGGCGGTATTGAATACGCCCGGGTCAGGGTGATTAAAGCTCTCTGGAATGTACGCAACGTGAAAGTCCACGTGGTCGCGCATGGCGGTCAGGTAAATGCGGAACAAGTCGCCAACACCCTGGTTATGAATGACAGTCGCCAGAGCGCGTGCGGCGATTTCTACAATATGCCGACGTGTTTCCGCCCATTGCTGGGCAATAGGCTCGTTCATGATGATGTAAAGCGAGCGCTTGCGCTGGATGGCGTGTTCACGCGCCAGGCCGGCCAAGTATACGGAGGGCGGGTAAATGAAAACCTGGGTCGATGTGCCGCCATCGACGTGCATTTCACTGAACGGCTCGCCGTTCACCTCAACATCGATCATGACGGGCGGAAACGCGCCGGGAATTGACGCCGAGGCAAGCATCACATCGTGGAACAGCCTGAGTGCGCGTGGATCTTGCGATAGCGCGATTTTGGTCATGTTCCAGATGACGCGTTGTCGGCTGTCGAGGTCGGTCGTGGCAATGAGCAGTACACGTCCTTTCTGGTGTTCGGCAGCAATCTTGTCCAGAAAGGCGCGATCAATCTGTTTTTCGATCATGGTGCGGAGCGGCGATGTATCCAGAACGGAGTCATTGCTCAACAGCCCCCAGAAGCGATGCCGAGTGACAAGATCCTGCCCGGACGTCTGGGTGTAGAGTTCTTTGAGCTGTGCATCATGCTCCGAACCTAGGAAGGCATAAGGCGCGATCAGCGCACCTGTACTGATTCCCGTGACCAGATCGAATTCTGGGCGCGTACCGCGTACACTCCAGCCGTTCAGCAGCCCCGCACCAAAGGCGCCGTTATCGCCGCCACCGGAAATCGCCAGCATGTAGCTTGGCGGGATGTCGGCGTTTAATCGTCCCTGTGCCGCCAGTCGCGCACGCTGCCTAGGCCACAAGGCTTCCGTATCGGCGGCCATGCGCGCCATATCCTCCGGGTTGCCCTCGAAATAGCGGATATCGCCCATGCCGGGGATGGAGGCGCGCGTGGTTTTTACGGCGGGCACAGCAGGTTCGCGGGGAAGCGTGGCGCAGCCGACAAGGGTGTTCAGCGCGATACATAGAACGAAAAAACGGCGGCGCATAGTTGATCCGCTATGGGGTCGTTGCAAGCCCATCATGTTATCCAAACGGTGAGCGAAATTACGCAAGCGCTATTTAAGCAGACTAGGTCGTCAATGTTGGAGTTTCTTTAAAATGGTGTGTGGGGTTAAGCGGCGTTGGAGCCAGGCAGAGGTTGATTTGCAATTTCAATTTATTGAACACTTCACTCCCTGCACTCTGAATTACGGCATTCTGCCGATGCCGTAATCGATACCGTAAAAATTACATGGGATGCTTTCGACGTCCCCCGGTTTTCAGTAGCACCTAGCTTTAGAGTCCGGGGGTAACTGTAGCCGATTTCTCGGCCAGTTGTTTGGCATAAGCTGCGGGTGTCAGTTCGTTCAGTGACCTTTTGGGTCGCTCCTCGTTGTACTCACGCCGCCATGCCTCGATCACGGCCTTGGCGTGGGGCAAGCTCACGAACCAGTGCTCGTTCAGGCATTCGTCCCGAAGTCGCCCATTGAACGACTCGATATACGCATTTTGATTGGGTTTTCCAGGTTCGATCAGGAACAACCGGATGCCCCTGGCGTGTGCCCAGGCCAGCATCGCCTTCCCACAGAACTTCTTGCCGTTGTCCGTGCGTATGGCCTTGGGTAAACCACGCCCTCTGGCCACCTCGTCCAGCATGCGTGTCAGGGCATTCCCGCCGATGGCGCGCTCAGGGATGACCGCCATGGCTTCGTGCGTCGCATCGTCCACGATGGTCAGGCACTTGATGACATGCCCCTCCGCCGTACGATCAAACACAAAATCCATCGACCAGACCTGATTGGCGCTCTGAGGGCGTCCCAAAGGTTGCCGCTCTGTCGCAGACACCTTCTTGCGTCGGCGACGCCGTACTTGCAATCCTACCTCGGCATAGAGCCGGTCAACACGCTTGTGATTGACCCGCTCTCCGGCTTGCCGGAGTTTGAGATAGATCATGCCGGCACCGTAGCGGCGGTACCGATGTGCCAACGCCTGAATCTGCTCGCGCAGCGCCTGATTACGATCCGGTGCAGGTTGGTAGCGATAGGCGCTGGCGCTCATGCCCACCACACGCAGGGCATGGCGCTCGCTCAGGCCTTGCTGCGTCAGGTGTCGCACCAGTTCGCGGCGTGTCGGCGCCGTCACCACTTTTTTCGGAGTGCCTCACGGGTCACCTCGTTTTCCTGCATCGACTCGGAGAGGAGCCGCTTCAGGCGGCTGTTCTCAACTTCCAGCTCTTTCAGTCGCTTGGCATCAGAAATACTCATGCC
>CALKWL010000076.1 GCA_938004235.1 uncultured Gammaproteobacteria bacterium | reverse complement strand
CCACCGAGATCTACACTCTTTCCCTACACGACGCTCTTCCGATCTTGCTCTCGCTCATGACGCTGGAGCGTCTGGGGCGGCATTCCCACGCTGGAGCGTGGGAACGATCAAAAAGCCGGACTGCCATTCGGCGCATTACGCTGCGCTAATGCGCCCTACGCGGGCTGCTGCGGAGAGAGCCGTCCCAAACGTGACGTGAGGCAATAAATAAGAGCGTGGCGGCTGCGGCGGTCATTGACGATGCAATCAACGAAGCTTCCTGTACGCATAGCCAGCCTTCTTAATGTTGGCATCGAAGTACGAACCATGAAAAGGCGCCGACATGAGGCCAGCATGAACAGATGCAGGGACGCCGGAGTAGCTGTAAAGCCCTCCATTCAGAAACTCGACTTCAAGGGTGCGGGTGTCAGGATCATAACCGACGGCGCGAAGGTTGCTGGATGAGACGGGCGTTCTATTCATGGTGGTGCCTCCTAAGAGATGATGAGTAAGGCTAACGTTAATTCGACGGCGAAGAAGGAACTCAATCAATCCCAGCTCAACGCCCCACCCGTCTGATACTCCGTCACCCTTGTCTCAAAGAAGTTTTTCTCCTTCTTCAAATCGATGACTTCGCTCATCCACGGGAAGGGGTTGCCCGCACCAAGGTATAACTCGGGAAGGCCGAGTTGGTTGCAGCGGCGGTTGGTGATGAAGTGCATGTATTCGGTGCACATTTCCACGTTGAGTCCCAGCAGGCCGTTGGGCATGGTGTCGCGGGCGTAGGCGACTTCCAGTTCGCAGGCTTCCTTGAGCATGGTGAGCACTTCGTTCTGGAAGGCGGTGGTCCAGAGTTCGGGGTTTTCCAGGCGGATGGTGTTGATGACGTCGATGCCGAAGTTCAGGTGAATCGACTCGTCGCGCATGATGTACTGGTATTGCTCGGCGATGCCGGTGAGTTTGTTGCGGCGACCGAGGCTGAGAATCTGTGCGAAGCCGGTGTAGAACCACATGCCTTCGAACACGACGTAGAACGCGACCAGATCACGCAGGAAGTTTTGTGCGCCGTCCAGGGTGCTGGTGTCGAACTGGCCGTCCATCAGTCCCTTGGTGTATTTGAGCGCCCAGGCATCCTTGGCGGTGATGGAGGGCACTTCGCGGTACATGTTGAACACTTCGCCTTCGGACAGGCCGAGGCTATCGACGATGTACTGGAAGGTGTGGGTGTGGATGGCTTCCTCGAACGCCTGGCGCAGCAGGTATTGGCGGCATTCGGGGTTGGTGATGTTGCGGTAGATGGCGAGCACGATGTTGTTGGCGACCAGGCTTTCGGCGGTGGCGAAGAAGCCGAGGTTGCGCAGCACCATGGAGCGCTCGTCCGGGGTGAGGCCGTCACGGCTTTTCCACATGGCGATGTCGGCTTGCATGGAGACTTCGGTCGGCATCCAGTGGTTGTTGCAGGCGGCGAGGTATTTTTCCCAGGCCCAGGTGTATTTCATGGGCATGATCTGGTTGACGTCGGCGGTGGCGTTGATGATGCGCTTTTCGGATACGTCAACGCGACCGGCGCCGAGGGCGATGCCTTCCAGTCCGCTCTGGCCGCCGTGCTCCTCTGTGCTGTGAGCAACGATAGCTTGCTCACGTTGCGTCGGTGTGACCTGTTGTGCTGCGGCAGGTGGGGTGACTGGTGCCAGAGCGGGCGCGGTGCGTGGGGTGATAGGGTTGTCCCAGTTCAGCATGGTGCATTCCTCCGAAAGAGTTTATTGGCAGGCTTCGCAGGTTGGATCAAGAATCGAGCAGGCTTTGGGCATGGCCAAGTCGCTGACATCAATTTGTGGGGCGGCGGCGATATCGCTGCTGCCCGCATCCACGCCGCGCAATTTGCCGTCAAGCTTGGTGAGGGTGGTTTTTTCGATGTGGGTCTTGCCCATGGCGCGCAGGTAGTAGGTGGTTTTCAGGCCACGCACCCAGGCGAGCTTGTACAGGTTGTCGAGTTTTTGCCCGGAGGGTTCGGACATGTAGAGGTTGAGCGACTGCGCCTGGTCGATCCATTTCTGGCGGCGCGAGCCGGCTTCGATCAGCCAGCGCGGGTCAATTTCAAACGCGGTGGCGTAGATGGCCTTGAGGTTTTCAGGCACGCGGTCGATGGGTTGCACGCTGCCGTCGAAGTATTTGAGGTCGTTGACCATCACTTCGTCCCACAGGCCGAGCTTTTTCAGATCAGCAGCCAGATAGGGGTTGACCACGGTAAAGTCGCCGGAGAGGTTGGATTTGACGAACAGGTTCTGATAGGTCGGTTCAATCGACTGGCTGACACCGCAGATGTTGGAGATGGTGGCGGTGGGGGCAATCGCCATGACGTTGGAGTTGCGCATGCCGTGTTTTTTCACGCGCTGGCGCAGTCCCGCCCAGTCGAGGGTCTGGCTGCGATCCTGTTCCAGATAGCCGCCGCGCCCTTGTTCGAGCAGCTCGATGGAGTCGAGCGGCAGGATGCCCTTGCTCCATAGTGAGCCATCAAAGCTGCTGTATTTGCCGCGTTCTTCGGCCAGTTCGCTGGATGCCTGGATGGCGAAATAGCTGACCGCTTCCATCGATGTGTCGGCAAACTCGATCGCGTCTTGCGAGGCATAGGCCAGTTGCAGTTTGTACAGTGCATCCTGGAAGCCCATGATGCCCAGTCCGACCGGACGATGGCGCAGGTTGGAGTTACGCGCCTGCGGCACGGCATAGAAGTTGTAGTCGATGACGTTGTCGAGCATGCGCATGGCGGTCTTGGTGGTGCGCTCGAGCTTTTCCATGTTCAGGCCGTCTTCGTCCACATGCTGCGCCAGGTTGATCGAGCCGAGGTTGCACACGGCGATTTCGTGGTCGTTGGTGTGCAGGGTGATTTCGGTGCACAGGTTGGATGAGTGGACCACGCCGGCATGCTGGTTGGTGTAGCGCAGGTTGCAGGGATCTTTGAAGGTGATCCAGGGATGACCTGTTTCAAAGAGCATGCCAAGCATGCGTCGCCAGAGCTGCACGGCGGGCAGGCGCTTGAACAGCTTGATGCGCCCATCAATGGCCATGCGCTCGTATTCGGTGTAGCGGGTTTCGAAGGCTTGGCCTGTGAGGTCGTGCAAATCAGGGCAATCGGCCGGGGAGAACAACGTCCAGTCCTGCTCTTCGACCACGCGCTTCATGAACAGGTCGGGAATCCAGTTGGCGGTGTTCATGTCGTGGGTGCGGCGGCGGTCGTCACCTGTGTTCTTGCGCAGGTCGAGGAATTCCTCGACATCCATGTGCCAGGTTTCAAGATAGGCGCAGACCGCGCCCTTGCGCTTGCCGCCCTGGTTGACGGCCACGGCGGTGTCGTTGGCCACTTTCAGGAAGGGCACCACGCCCTGGGATTTGCCGTTGGTGCCCTTGATGTGGGACCCCATGGCGCGCACACGCGACCAGTCGTTACCCAGTCCGCCGGCAAACTTGGAGAGCAGGGCATTGTCCTTGAGTGCGCCGAAAATGCCGTCCAGGTCGTCGGGGACGGTGGTCAGATAGCAGCTTGAGAGCTGTGGGCGCAGCGTGCCGGAGTTGAACAGGGTCGGCGTGCTGCTCATGAAGTCGAACGAGGACAGCAACTGGTAGAACTCGATGGCGCGGGCTTCTCGGTCGATTTCATTGATGGCCAGTCCCATGGCCACGCGCATGAAGAAGGCTTGCGGCAGTTCGATGCGGTTGCCTTTGTGATGGATGAAGTAACGATCGTAAAGCGTTTGCAGGCCAAGATAGGTGAATTGCAAATCGCGCGAGGCATCCAGTGCCTTGCCCAGACGCTCCAGGTCGTAGGTACGCAACACCGGGTCGAGCAGCTCGTATTCCACGCCCTTGAAAATGAAGGCGCGGAAAGCTTCGGCATAACGCTCTCCCATCTCGGCCTGGGTGGCGTGATTGGGGCTCAGGTCAAGGTAGCTCAGGGTTTCAGTGCGCAACTGATCCATGAGCAGGCGTGCGGCGACATAGGTGTAGTTCGGTTCGGTTTCGATCAGGGTGCGTGCGCTCATCACCAGCGAGGCGCTGACTTCCTTTTCGTTCACGCCATCGTAGAGGTTGCGCAGGGTTTCATTGAGCACGCTCAGGGCATCTGTGCCTGCCAGACCGGCGCAGGCTTCATCCGTCAGGGTGCGTAGACGCGCGGTATCGAGGGCTTCACGGCGACCATCCGGCAGCGTGATGCTCAGCGTGCGTTCGGGGGCGGCGCTTTCTTCGGCGGCGGCCTGCTCCTCGCGTTCGCGCGCACGCGCTTCGCGGTAGAGCACGTAGGCACGGGCGACCTTGTGGTGGCCTTCGCGCATCAGCGCCAGCTCGACCTAGATCGGAAGAGCGTCGTGTAGGGACAGAGTTGAGATCTCGGTGGTCGCCGGATCATTAAAAAAAA
>CALKWL010000075.1 GCA_938004235.1 uncultured Gammaproteobacteria bacterium | reverse complement strand
GATTGACTGACGTGACTGGAGTTCAGACGTGTGCTCTTCCGATCTGATGATGCCCCAAACGATGGACCCCCTCACCCAGCTGCGCCTGAAGGCCACACTTGAGAAGCGCAAGCGGCAGCAAGCCAATGCTGCCAGCTACACTTATGCCACGCTGCGCGAGTACAAGTATGACCCCTACCTATATATAGTAGAGCGCCTTGGCTGGACCCCGTGGAGCGGCACGGCCGAAAAGCCCGGCCAGGTGCAGGTCATCGAGGCGTACCGGCTGGCTCTGCTTCAGCTGCATGAAAAGGACAAATGGGAAAAAGGGGAAATAACCACGGCCGATTTGCAGCATTGGCAGCCGGGGGAGATTGTCAAAAACCGGCTGCGCATCGAGGCTGGCCACACCGTTGGTAAAACAAAGCTGGTTTCTGGTCTCTTCTCCCACTTCTTTGACTGTGTAGCCGAAGAAGATACCGATGGGTGCATTGAGTACACATTTGCTCCAACCTACGAGCAAATCAATGACTTATTGTGGAAGGAGATTCGCACTGACCGGCGGCGCAATCCGGACTTGCCGGGCACCGTGCTGGAAAAGCCAGAGCTAAAACACAAGGCCAACCATTTCGCCAAGGGTAAAGCCACCAACAACGCCAACAATGCCGGCACCGAGCGTGCCCAAGGTCAGCATGAAAAATACCTCATGTTCATTCTGGACGAGGCAGAGGGTATTGCTGATTTCGTCTGGAATGCCATTGATTCTATGGTGTCTGGTGGTATTGCCATCGTCATCATGACGGCCAACCCACGCACTAGAACCAGCCAGTTCCACAAACACCGGTTGCGTTCCACAGTGGCCAATTTCCGTATCTCTTGTCACCATCATCCCAATGTCATCCACGGCCGTGAAATTGTGCCAGGTGCGGTGCGCCGCGATTATGTGCTGGAAATGAATGAGCAGCATTGCAAGGTGGTGCCCCAACACGGCCCCGACGATTACACATTTGAGTATGAGTGGGAGCCGGGCGTGATTTACAAGCCAAACGCAGAATATCTCTTCCGCGTAATGGGCATTGCTCCCAAAAATATTTCTGACAAAACATTCGTCCCTGCTGGGCGTTATGAAGCGGCCGTTAAGCGTCGGGTTAATGTCGCAGACCACGATCTTACAGTTGCCTTCATGGGGATTGATGCAGCCCGGCGTGGCTCCGATTTTGGCACCCTGTACATTCGCCATGCTGGACGCATCTGGCGGCAGGCACAGTTCTTTAAGCTGGATAGCAATGAATACTATCAGGAAATCCGCAGAGCTGCGCTGCGCCTGGCAGAGCTGGGGGTAAAGAAGCTCCACATCCGCGTAGATGGCACTGGTGGCTTTGGCAGTGGCGTTATTGACTTGCTGAAATTGGACCTTGAATTGGAGGAAGCCTTTGATGAATTCAAGGTGATCGAGGTTCATTTCGGTTCGTCTGCCCATGATACCAAGTCTTACCACTACATTGTCACAGAGATGTACGCAGAAGCCGCGGAGACGCTTAAAGGCATTCAGATTGTAGATCCGCCCAATGAGCTAGAGGGTGATTTAACTGAACGCGAGTGGAAGTGGCGGAATGTTTCAGGCGTGACCGTTAAGGTGCTTGAGGAAAAGCAGAAGTTCACCGATGACCATGGCCGTTCCCCGGATGATGGTGATGGATTTGTGCTGTGCGCGGCTCCCCCGCACATCTTTATTGAAATCGAGAAAAAATTAGAGGTTGCAGCCGGTCAGGTGGTACGCACTGACCAGCTGGGCCTAACCTAAAGGAGAGACAAGCGGTATCAGTCATATCAATAAATGATATTACACGAGGATATGAGCCCGCAGGGGCGCTCGGCCAAAGTGGTGTACGTGATGCTGAAAAGCCGGGATAAACGTATTACCGTGGAGCGTGTGATGGAGATTGCAGGGTACCGCAGTCGAGAAGGGGTTAGGCAGCTGATGGAGAAAATCAGCGCTGGTGGCGTTCCAATTTATCAGCCAGAGCCAAGTGTGTGGGCGCTGCTGGAAGATTCTGATTTTGAAGGATTCGACGGCCGTCGCACAGACATTGGCGCAATTGAGGATTTACAGTAGGAGGATAAGGGTGCAAAAGAAAATAAAAAAGAAACCAACTCGGAAACAAATCAAACAGGTGCTTAGCGCAGCACAACAAACTCAAATTCGCGTGGACACCGCAAACCAGATCATGGATGCTGCTGCCCAGGTGCTTGTTCGTGACTACGGGTTTACGCCTGACCAATGTGTGGCATTCTCTGAGAAAATCACAGAGCAAATTTGGGCGAACAACCAGGATGACGATGAAACGGTCGGTGAGGGGGCATGATGGAAACCAAAGAATAGTTGGCAACGGCCGTTTATCATGCACTCAT
>CALKWL010000074.1 GCA_938004235.1 uncultured Gammaproteobacteria bacterium | reverse complement strand
CCACCGAGATCTACACTCTTTCCCTACACGACGCTCTTCCGATCTATAAGATGTGTCTATTTTAACACAAAGGAGCATGGACATGAGCGAACAAACTTTACAACTGGCAGTAGGGGCACTATTCGGCGAACTGTACGCCATTCTTGCCCACGACAATGCAGAACCGGCAGTATTCCGGTCAATACACGCCGTCGAAGAGGAACTAGCCCATGCTTAACGCAACCCCATACCCATTATTCGGGTTCATTGAACCCACAGCCAGCTTCCGATGGCAGCTACCCAACGGCTTTGCCGTCTCCATTCGCCTTGAAGAGCGTGCAGGTCAACGCTACTGGTACGCTCGTAAATTCGCCAGCGGCAAGAGCTACCAGGAATACATTTGCAAGCAAGGTGAGTTAACTGAACCGGCTTTGCATGATGCGGCGAGGAAGATTGAAACGGCCGTAAACGCCCAGCAAAGCAAGGATAGTTAGGGGGAGCCTGATTAGCCAAAGGTTTCCCAACGACCCTGACAAAGCAGCGGTTGACGCTGCGTGTTTGTCAGCGTTTCCAGGAGGTTGATATGGGTACGAATAAATGGAACACAAAGCTAAACAAGCATCAGCGCAAGGTTGGAAGTAGATGGCGATACGCTTGGGAAGGATACTGCGATGTGTGCGGGGAATACTTCTACGCCTTCGCGCCACATGCAAAATACTGCTCATCGAAGTGCAAACGAGCGGCACGCAAGGGGAATCATGAACAGCAAAGACAGTGACCGGAAATGGGCGGAAACGGCCATATCCCGCGAATTGGGCATGATTGCCCGATGTGGTGAGGAAAACGCCCACAAGCCCGATTCCGAGTGGTGGAAAAGCGTTTTCCGCATTGCCAGCGTCTTGAAGGGCGCAGGACGTCGCAGCATCGCGCCTGAGCGCGTTCGCGTCGCCCTGCATCGCGTCACGCCGCAATGGGTGAAATTCAAGCCTTCACGCGAAAAAGGCATTGACTATCTGTTTGGCCGCGCCATGAACAAAGCAAATCAGCGCTTTCGCGTCACCATGCCCACACCCCCATATACGGAACGTGAGAAAGCAAATGCCCCCCTCTCTAATAGGGGGGTACACCAAAATAGTGTCCAGAGGTAGTAAGACAAAAAAAAGAGGCCTTTTGTGTCTAATTTTGTACCTAATCCTACACAAAGAAATGACGTGCTAAAGAACACCCTACCCCAATATATGGGGGGTATCATCACCCATAGACCGGCTGTAGATTGGCTGACGTTGACGGCAACGGGTATGCGGGAAAGCCAAGAGATGTCGCGCTGGATGACTGGTACGGGATTGTCACCGACAAAGGAACCGGCAAAGGTACGGCAATATGAGGGCAGCATGGGGGATGGTTGGTTTCACGGGCAGGTGATTGGCGAAAACCAGTACATGACGCGCTTTTCTGGCTCCCTTGCCGATGTGTTCATGTTTGACCGCCTTCGCCCTTCCGGTTACGAATGTACGCGCATTGACGTTCAGTTGACGCTTCCGGTTCCTTACAACGGGAGCGAGTTATACCAGTTTGGGAGAACGCTGGTTGATGACCTTTACGAGATGGAGCAGGCGCGGGGACAAATGGCGCGGGGTATTGACCCGATTATGCCCCCTGATGGCGAATTCACGATCTACCTGGGCAACCGTGCCGACAGTCAGCGTTTTGCACGCTTTTACGTCAAGCCTCAAGATTACGGCGAATGGCTGCTACGCTTTGAGGTCGAGTTCAAAGACAAGGCCGGGCTTGCTGGCCGTGTGTATCGCATGGTGGGTAATGCGCCGGAAAGCATGGTGAAGATTGTCGCCGGTGAATTGCAGTCATGGCCGCCTGCTCACCCACTGATACGGCCGTTCCGTGAATACCTGACGGCCGTCCCAGCCGAAATCATGAAGCGCGAGCGCGTGAGAGCAACACCAAACAAGACACTGAGATGGATAACGCGCCAGGTCCTCCCGGCATGGAAAAAAGTTCTAGGGCATCACGACACTAGAGACCGGGCTATGATGCTGTTGTATCACCTGATGGAGTATGCAGAGGGGCTTGATTAAAAATCAAGCCAGACCGGGGAATGGTCTGGCTTGTGCCCCAAAGGAATTGGAGCATGGACGATAAAAGTATAGCACCGATTATCATAAAAGAAACCAGCCGCCACGAATCAAAAGACCTGGCCGCAATCGTGCAAGCGGCAACCAAGAGCAACAGTGTACTTTCAGCAGTTTGGTACAAGCGTGTAGAACCGCGATTCGCCATGACACCGGCAGAGTTGGGGGCTGGCTCCCTTGCGCTTGGGATTGGGGTGGGGGTGCTGGCTGTTTACATGGGGGCAGAAACGGCCGTTGTGGTCGCTGCTGGGCTGGGCGTATCCGTTGCAACAGCCGTGACCCTGCTGCTCCTGGCCTACCGTCACGCCGATGTAACCGAGTACGAAATCAGCTATGAAGCTGTTGGCAAGGAAGATGAGGCCATACGTCACACTTACCGCATAGAAATGCAGCAGGGTAACACCCTGTCTTTTGTGGACATGCCGGAATGGTTCACACGCGACAGACTGATAGAGCTTCACCGCATCGCCCTGGCTGGCGCAGCGTTCAATATCCGCTCTCTCACCAAAAACGGTATATGCACACAACAGCAGTTCCCCATGTTGCGCGAAAAGATGGTAAAGGCAAACTTCTTGGTAAAAGATGGCAAATCGTGGGTGCTTGCCAATGCCTTCTTCCGCTTCGCCGACAAAGAGAGAGCAAAGCTACAAGGGTGATTTTGTTTTGTTTTATTTTGTTTTTACTCTGGATAAAAATAATCTTCCCCCACTATTGGCGTGTGGGGTGGGGGAAGCTGACGTTGGGGCGGTTCTGTTTGCAGTAGTCAAAAAGCTCATCGCAACGGCCGTTGCGATTCATCAGCAAAACCAATTCCCGCGCCTTGTCGCTGAGGCCGTCGCCGTCCAGGTCATCATAGTTAACCCCCAGGTCGAAGCACATAGTTTGTAGCTCGCCCTTGTCAAAATGTTTGGTAATGTAGTCACGCAGGGATTTGAGCCGGTCAAGGTTTGCGGGCTGCTGCCATCTCTCAACCTCGTGAACCGTTGTGTACAAGTCCGAAATGAGCAGTGTCATGGTAGCCTGCAACTCTACCAACTCCCCTTCTAGCTGCCTAATTCTTTCCCGTAGCATTTCCGCCGTTTCTCTGGTCATGAGGATATTTTACTTGACTTTTAGCTATATCTAAATTAAACTTTTTGTATTACTAAGTGTCGTGTTGACACAATAATTAAGATTGG
>CALKWL010000073.1 GCA_938004235.1 uncultured Gammaproteobacteria bacterium | reverse complement strand
CACCGAGATCTACACTCTTTCCCTACACGACGCTCTTCCGATCTATTCTCAACGAGCGCGCCCAGCACCTGCTGAAAGTTCTCATCGAGCGCTACATCATTGAAGGCGTGCCCGTCGGCTCGCGCACGCTTGCCGAAAGTCTGGCGCAAAGCTCCTCCCTGAGCCTGAGCGCGGCCAGCGTGCGCAACGTCATGGCCGACCTTGAAGACCTGGGGCTGATTCAAGCGCCGCACACCTCCGCCGGGCGGGTGCCGAACATCCAGGGCTATCGCCTGTTCGTCAACAGACTGCTCACCGCCCGTCCGCTGGACGAACACGAACTGAACCGGCTACACAGCGAATTACAGCACGCCCACGGCTCGCGCCAACAACTGATCGAAACCGCCTCGCAAATGCTCTCGCAATTCACCGGCTTTACCGGCCTGGTGACCTTGCCCAAACGCGAGCAGGTCAACCTGCTGCATATCGAGCTGATCCCGCTTTCCGCCCAGCGCGTGCTCGCCATTCTGGTGATGAGCGACGGCGAGGTACAAAACCGCGTCCTGCCCGCCTCCCGCGCCTATTCCGCGCAGGAGTTGCACCAGCTTGCCGCCCAGCTCACCGAACGTCTGGCCGGGCAGGATCCCGGCCGGATACGCGAACACCTGCTCAAGGAAATGGACAGCCTACGCTCCGATCTCAACGCGCTGATGCAGGAAACCATTCGTCTTACCGAGCAAACCCTCGGCCAAACTGCGGGTGATGGCGCGCCGGATCTGGTGATAAGCGGCCAGTCCAAGCTGCTGGCACTGGATGAAATCAGCAACCGCAGCCGTATGCAAAGCCTGTTCGCTGCGTTTGAGAGCAAGCGCGAGCTGCTGCATTTCTTCGATCAAAGCCAGCGCGCCGATGGCGTACAGATTTTCATCGGCAGCGAATCCGGCTACGCTCCGCTAGAAGAATGCAGCCTGATTACGGCGCCCTACCGCGAAGAGGGGCGCGAAGAAGGCCGCATCATCGGCTATCTCGGCATCATCGGCCCGACGCGGATGCCCTATGACCAGATCATCCCGCGCGTGGACATGACCGCACGCCTGCTCGGCATGGCCTTGAATCCCGTCAGCCCGCCCTCAGCTTAATGCGCGAGATTATCAGGAGGCTGAAAAACTCACCCGTGAGTTTTTCAGCCTGATCGAGTCCGGTACACGCCCGGACTCGATCGCGACAAATCAATCACTTGCGTGATTGATTTGCGTGCGGGACATCCATGTCCCGCCTTGGCAGGCTGCCAAGGCGGTGAAACATCCCGTTGAGCATGACATACGCTTGTCACCAAACTGAAGTAGTTCTCGCTACAACTCCTGAACCGAGATATTTTTCATGACGCGCCCCGCCGAATTTCAAACGCATGCACACGCCCTGCTGAAGCAGCTGACCAAGCTGCGTGACGACGGCGTCAGCCTGGAACAGTTTTTTGCCCCCGAACTGACCGCCGTCTCGCCAGACTTTCAAGCCAGTGCGCGCAATTTCCTGCACTACCTGGCCATACGCCGTCAGGATATTCGCCCGTTGCAACGCGACTTGGCCGCACTGGGTCTGTCGTCGCTCGGCGTGCTGGAATCGCATGTGATGGCCAGTCTGAATGCGGTTTTGGCGCGTATCGAAAACCTGTGCGACATCGAAGAGAGCGCCAAACCCGAGCCGCCCGCCGACTTCATCAGCGGCCCTGCGCTGTTGCAGCGTCATGCCGACATGCTGCTTGGAACGCCGCACGATGAGCGAGAGGTGCGCATTATGGTCACCCTGCCCAGCGAGGCGGCGCACGATCCGGCACTGATTCATGCGCTGATTCAAACCGGCATGGAAGTAGCGCGAATCAACTGCGCCCACGATGATGCAACGGCGTGGCAAACCATGGCCAGGCATGTGCGCGAAGCCGCCGCCGCACAGGGGCGATCTTGCCGGGTGCAGATCGACCTGGCCGGGCCAAAATCGCGTACCGGGCGCATTCGCGCGCTGGGGCATGTGTTGAAACTGCGCCCCGAGCGCGATTTTCGCGGAAAGGTACGCAACGACGCGCTCCTTTGGGTGACCGCGCTCGATCATCCGCAGGCGCCGCCCGCCGATGTTCTGGCTGAGAGCACCGCGCAGGGTGCGCTGCCCCAGCTTTTTTTCACCGGCGAAGGCCTTGCCGATGTGCACCCTGGCGACCTGCTTGCGCTACGCGATGCGCGGGGTCGTTTGCGCGAGGCGCGGGTGGTGAGCGCCAGTGCGGAGGGCTGCTTGCTGGCTTTTGACAGCGCCGCGCTGATCGAGGACGGCTGTGAGCTGCGTTCGTCGCATAAGAACAAGAAAGCGCTGCACGGCGTGCTCAGCGGCGCCCCCGAAATTGCCGAGGAGGTGCGTCTGTGCGTTGGAGATGCCCTGATCCTGACCCGCGCGGACATTCCTGGGCAGGCCGCCGTACACGATGCGCAAGGCGCACTGCTGACGCCTGCGCGTCTGCACTGCACGCTGGAGGCGGCCTTCAGCGATGCGCGCGCGGGTCAGTCGGTGTGGCTTGATGACGGCCGCATTGGCGCCGTCATCAAGCGTGTGGACGCCGACGCCATCGAGCTGCGCATCACCTATGCCATGCCGGAGGGCAGCAAGCTTAAAGCCGAGAAAGGGATTAATTTTCCGGATACCCGCTTCAATACGCCTGCGTTAACTGAAAAAGACATTCTCGATCTGGAGGCCATGCACGCACATTGCGATGTCGTGGCGCTGTCATTTGTGCGAGAGCCGGCGGATGTGCGCTTGCTGCAAGAACACCTCAAGCGTCTGAACGCCTGCCCTTTGGGAATCGTGCTGAAAATTGAAAACCGCCAGGCCTTTGAAAATCTGCCGGGCATTCTGCTGGCCGGCATGTGCAGCCCGCAGCTTGGGGTTATGGTCGCACGCGGCGACCTGGCGGTGGAGCTGGGCTTTGAGCGCCTCTCCGAGGTGCAGGAAGAAATCATCTGGCTCTGCGAAGCCGCTCACATCCCCGTGATCTGGGCGACGCAGATTCTGGAAAACATGGCCAAGAGCGGCGCGCCCTCGCGCCCGGAAGTGACCGATGCGGCCATGAGTATCCGCGCCGAGTGCGTCATGCTCAACAAAGGGCCGCATATCGTCAGTGCGCTGGCTTTTCTGATTCGCGTCCTGGGACGCATGGAGGGGCATTACAGCAAGCGCATGGCGACGCTGCGCAAGTTGTCAATTGCAGGGGCGATTGCAGGAACGAACGCCGCGGAATCAGTCACGGGCAACTGAAGGCGCTTGCGGCTTCTCAGCCTGCCAAGGCCAGCGCCCCTCGACTTCCAGGTGCAAGGTCATGCTTAAAAACGTACGAATCAGCACGATCAGCGCGAGCATGGTGATGCTTTCCACCGTGTTGTCCACCACCACGGTGCGGATGATGTCGCCGGCAATCAGGAACTCCAGCCCAAGGATAATGGAGCGCCCCAACTGCCTGCGGTAGGTGGTGTAGGCCACGCCATCGGGCAGAGCGCGATAGCTGCGCACGAAGGTGATGCTTGCCAGGATGGAGCCCAGCATCACCACCAGCACGCCGCTGGCCTCTATGGCGTAGCCGGCAATGGACACGAGCTCTTCAAAGTGCATGACGCTTGCTCCTAAGGAAATTCTGCATGAATCCATCAATGGATTCATGCAGACTCGATCAGCCCGACGGGCTTACGCCAGCTTAACGCGAAGCTGACGAAGTCCGTGTTCACGCCCAGGCTTCCTCGCCCTATCAAACTGTTTTACAACAGCCTGATAGGTGCTAAGGAGATGCTGATTTATTCCATCCATGGAATAAATCAGCTCGCTTATCGCGGTACACGCCCGCGATAAGCTCTCACGAATCAAAGACTTCCGTCTTTGATCGTGTTGGGGCATCCTGCCCCAAGCGGGAAACGCTGAATAAATCAGCGTTTCCCTAATGCCTAGCAGCCTGTCAACAACCGAAATCGCACACCTGGAAGCTGTCGATCTTGCCGCCGCAATTCTGGAAGCACTGGCGATAGCTTTCCTCACAGCGCTCAGTATTCGCGCTGCGCGAGCAGTAACTGTAGTTATTCCGGTCGCAGTCCTTGCGCGCCTGATCGGTCTTGGCATTCGACAGGCACATGGAGTAGCGCATGGCGGAGTTCTGCTGGCACTGCGCCTGCTCCTGCGCCGCGCGGGTTTCTTCCATCATGCGGCACATCTCGCGGGTATTGCTGCACTGGCTGACGCACAGCTTGCCATTGGCATCCAGCGGCGGTGTGTAACGGTACTGGGTGCTGTATACCGGACCGCAGCCGCTCAGTGTCAGGCTCAGGACAAGCAGACCGCTGAGGACAGTCAAAAATTTCAAACGCATCATTGTTTCTCCAAATAAACGTAAGGACACTTCTGTAAATTCGATCAAGCCGACCAAGCTATTGATTGGGGCAAGAAAAATCCGGCGAAAAAGCGCGGCATACACGCCGTATGTGAGCATTTTGAGCCGGGTTTTGGCGCAGCAAGATTCGAGCGCCCTTCCTGCGCAGCAGGCCTTGGGCAAGGACGCCCAAGGGGTGCGAGAGCAGGACGCGCGGCTTCAGCGAATTCACAGGCTTACCCGTAAGCGGGCAGAGGCAATCTGTTTGAGCACCTGAGCAGGCGCCGTGCCGCCCTCAATATTGCGCGCATGGAGCGAACCGTCCAGGGTCAAGACCTCGAACACATCTTCGCCAATGCGCGCATCGAAGCCCTGCAATTCCGCCAGGGTCATTTCGGAAAGGTCACGCCCGCTCTCCACGCCAAAGCGCACGGCCTTGCCGACCACTTCATGCGCGTCACGGAAGGGCAACCCCTTGCGCACCAGATAATCGGCCAGATCGGTGGCCGTGGCAAAGCCCTTGAGGGCGGCGGCGCGCATCACCTCATGCTTGACGATCAGATGCGGCAACATGTCGACAAAAGCGCGCAAACTACCTTGAACTGTGTCGATTGCATCAAAGAGCGGCTCTTTGTCTTCTTGATTGTCCTTGTTGTAAGCCAGCGGCTGACTCTTCATCAGCATCAGCAGGCTGACCAGCGCACCCACCACGCGCCCGGACTTGCCGCGCACAAGTTCAGGCACATCCGGGTTTTTCTTTTGCGGCATGATGCTCGAACCGGTGCAAAAACGATCCGGCAGATCGACAAAACCAAATTGCGCGCTCGACCACAGAATCAGCTCCTCGGCCATGCGCGACATATGCACCATCATCAGGCTGGCCGCGGCAAGAAACTCGATGATGAAATCACGGTCGGAAACCGCATCCAGCGAGTTGCGGCTGGGGCGAGCAAAGCCCAGCAGTTCTGCGGTGTAGGCGCGATCCAGCGGATAACTCGTCCCCGCCAGCGCCGCAGAACCAAGGGGCATGACATTGACGCGCTTGCGACACCCCATCAGGCGGTCGAAATCGCGGTCGAACATTTCAAACCAGGCCAGCATGTGATGCCCAAAGCTGACCGGCTGAGCGACCTGCAAATGGGTAAAGCCGGGCAGAATGGTGTCCACTTCGCGTTCGGCCAGATCAAGCAGCGCTTTTTGCACACGGCGAATCTGCGCGGTAATGACATCAATTTCATCACGCAGATACAGGCGCATGTCGGTCGCCACCTGGTCATTGCGCGAGCGCCCGGTGTGCAACTTCTTGCCCGCCTCGCCGATGCGTTCAGTCAGACGCGCCTCAATGTTCATGTGCACGTCTTCCAGGTCAAGCGACCAGGCGAAATCGCCGCGCTCAATGTCGAACAGAATGTCATCCAGCCCTTTGATGATGCGCTCACACTCATCCTGGGTGAGCACGCCGACCTTGGCCAACATGCGCGCATGGGCTTTGGAACCCGCAATATCCTGACGGTACATGCGCTGATCGAAGCTCACCGAAGCGGTAAAGGCCTTGACAAAGGCGTCAACAGGCTCGGAAAAGCGTCCGCCCCACATTTCCTTGGGGTCCTCGTGATGCTGGCTCATGGAGATGGTTCCGTGACAAAAATGAGATGCGAGCGATTATAGCCCTGAGAGCGTCTTATCTACGTCTTCAAGACCGTTCCAAGCCTCAATCAGCCGTCACAGCGCGTACAAACCGGGTGCTTTTCAACACGCGGTTACAGCGACCACGCGCCGGAAAGAACTTCCGCCTGCTGGAGTACCAGTTCCACGGCTTCTGGTTGCTTGTCCGGCGGGTATTTCCATTTTTGCAGGGTACGACGGACGAGAATCCGCAAGCGCGCACGCACGCTCTCGCGTACCTGCCAGTCCACCGTGGTGCTGGCGCGCAGCTTTTCAGTGATCTCGATGGCGATCTTCTTCAGGATGTCATCACCCAACTCACGGACCGCGCTTTCGTTGTTGGCCAGCGCGTCATAGAAGGCAATCTCGTCCTGCCCCAAGCCCAGTGCGGCCTCGCGTTCCAGCACGGCCTGGAACTCCTTGGCCATCTGGATCAGTTCTTCGACGACCTGGGCCGTCTCGATGGCACGGTTGTGATACTTGCGCAGGGTTTCCAGCAGCCGGTCGCCGTATTTCTTCTCCTGCACCACGTTATTGCGTGCCCGCGCCTTGATCTCGTCGCGCAGCAGTTTCTCCAGAAGCTCCACGGCCAGGTTGCGGCTTTCCATCTGGCGCACATCTTCCAGAAACTCATCCGACAGCAGACCAATGTTCGGCTTGTCCAATCCTGCCAGCGCAAAGATGTCGGCCACGCCGTCGGCAACGATGGCGTTGTCCAGAATCTGTTTCAGCGCACTGTTCTTCTCTTCGGTGGAGCGTTTCTTGTCCACCGTGGTGAACTTGGTGATAGCCGCCTTGATGGCCGAGAAGAAAGCGATCTCCTTGCGCAGCGCGGCGGCTTCATCCAGCGTGCCGCACAGTGAATAAGCCTTGGCTACCGCCACCATCGTGTCCAGGAAGCGCGTCTTGCCGTCCTTCAGCCCCAGGATGTGGTTGGCGGCGGGCGCCAGCAACTGGATGGCCTGCGTTTCAAACGCACTGTAGTCAAAGCCATGCATCATGCCCCGCACGATGTCCATTTTCTCCAGCAACACGGCCAGCGCTTCGGCAGCGTTGTGCGTGGGGTCGCCTTTGCCCTTGGCTTCGGTGTAGGTCTTGAGTGCCGCCTTCAGTTCATTGGCGATGCCGATGTAATCCACCACCAAGCCGCCCGGCTTGTTCTTGAACACCCGGTTCACCCGCGCAATGGCCTGCATCAGGTTGTGGCCCTTCATGGGCTTGTCCACATACATGGTGTGGCAGCAGGGCGCATCAAAGCCGGTCAGCCACATGTCGCGCACGATCACCAGCTTGAGCGGATCCTTGGCATCCTTGAAGCGCTTCTCCAGGCGCTTTTTCACCTGCTTGCTGTACAGGTGCGGCTGTAGCAGTTCCTTGTCGGCGGCTGAGCCGGTCATCACCACCTTGATGGCACCTTTTTCCGGATCGTCGTCGTGCCAGTCTGGCCGCAGGGTGACGATGGCCTTGTAGAGTTGGGCGCAAATGTCGCGGCTCATGCACACGATCATGGCCTTGCCGTCAATCGCGCTGGTGCGGGTCTCGAAGTGCTCGACCAAGTCTTTCGCCACTTGTGCCAGACGCGGCTCGGCGCCCACCAGCTTTTCCAAAGCGGCCCATTCGCTCTTGGTCTTTTCGCGGCTGGCGATGTCCTCTTCGTCCTCCACCACCTCGTCAACCTGCGCGTTGAGCGCGTCGATCTCGGCCTGCTTCACATCCAGCCTGACCAGCCGACTTTCATAGTAGATCGGCACCGTCGCGCCATCGTCCACGGCATCCTGAATGTCATAGATGCTGACGTAGTCGCCAAACACCGCGCGCGTGTCCTTGTCCTCCAAGGCAATCGGCGTGCCGGTAAAACCGATGAAGGTGGCGTTTTTCAGCGCATCGCGCAGGTGCTTGGCATAGCCGAACACATAACGCCCGGCCTTCTCATCGAAGCGCCCCTTGGTGCCGTACTGGCTGCGGTGCGCTTCGTCCGAGATGACCACGATATTGGCGCGATCGGACAGCAGCGGGTGTTCGTCCTCCTCATCCAGCAGGGCAAATTTCTGCACCGTGGTGAAGATGATGCCGCCTGCCTGACGCGAAGCCAGCATCTCGCGCAGCTCATCGCGGCTGCCCGCCTGCAACGGCGTGGTCTTGAGCAAATCACTGGCCGCGCAGAAGGTGGCAAAAAGCTGACCATCCAGATCGTTACGGTCCGTCACCACCACCAGCGTCGGGTTCTTCATTTCCGGCTGTTGCAGCAGCTTGCCCGCGTAGCAGGCCATGGTGATGCTCTTGCCCGAGCCCTGCGTGTGCCAGACCACACCGGCCTTGCGCGAGCCTGGTTTTACCTCTTTGCCATACGTGGCGCGCTCTTCCCGTACCTCCAGCAGCCCTTTGTCCGGCGAGCTCGCTGCGACCACCGTGGCGCGCACCGCTTCACGCACGGCATGGAACTGGTGATAGCCCGCGATTTTCTTAATCACCGCATCACCATCCTGCTCGAACAGTACGAAGTGGCGGATGTAATCGAGGAACAGCTCCGGCGCAAAAAAACCGCGCACCACGGTTTCCAGCTCCAGTTGCAAGCGGGGACGATCATCTTCGTTGGCGATGGTGCGCCAGGGCAACATGCGCTCGACATTGGCAGTCAGCGAGCCCACCCGCGCCGTCCAGCCATCGCTGACCACCAGCGCCTCATTGCTGTTGAACAGGTCGCTGATTTCGTCCTTGTAGGTTTGCAGCTGGTTGAAAGCATCCCAGACGTCCGTCTGCTCGTTGGCCGGGTTCTTCAGTTCGATCACCGCCAGCGGCAGGCCGTTGATGAAGGCCACGAGATCTGGCCGCCGGGGCTGCTTGGTGCCGGTAACCGTGAATTGGTTGATGACCAGAAATTCGTTGTTCTGCGGGTTAGCGAAATCGATCAGGTGCACCAGATCGGTTTTCTTTTCGTCCCCTACCGACAACTCCACAGCCACGCCTGAGAGCAGCAGTCGGTGAAAACTACGGTTGCGCACCACGGCCTGAGGCTCGCTGATGGTTTGCACAACGTGTACCGCCTGTTCCAGCGCAGCGGTTGGAATGTGCGGGTTGATTCGACCCATGGACGCCAGCAGCCGGTCACGCAGGATCACCTGCCGGTAGTCAGTCCGCTCCGGACTCGCGCCGTCGGGCGCGATATCCGGCCCATGAACAAACTGCCAACCGGTTTCCTGAAACCAGCCTATGCACAGGTCTTCGAGTTGTTGTTCGTTCATCATGCTGAAACCCCTGAGCCATTCAGGGCTGTCTGGCAACCGGCTCGGTTTGCGATGAAATAAGAAATTCGTTCTAAATCAATGATTAGCACAGACATTGGGCGCCTCCTCCATTTGCGATGAAATGGCGACTACGCCCACACCGGGCTTGACCATAGTGGTCGGCAGGCCTATCATTTCGCGCAATACGACCGACGCCTCTGCACTCTGTGTACGCGTCGGTTTTCATTTGTGGTCCACCAGGGTCATCACAGCTGCGGCCATAACGTCCACCCCTCCCAACCCGGAAACGCCCCCAGATCCAACAGCGAGATCGTCTGATTGGCCACCACCGGGAACTCATTCGCCAGCAGATCCTTGAAGCGCTGCCCCCAGCTCGAATTCGGGCAAATCACGCGCAGCAACTGCTGCATCAGACAGAAGTAGAAAAACGGCTTCGCCCTGTTCAACGTGGCGGGCCAGCCTGGGGGAACAGGGGACAGCTCCAGCACGTTGATATTCCACAGACGGCTATGGTGCGCCGATACATTGCGAATGAAGTTCAAGCTGCGCAGCCATTGCGCGAAGGTCTGGCCGGATGGCGCGCCGTACAGGTTGGCAATATTCTGCTGGTCGGCGTACTGCATACCGGCGAAGAGCTTGGACAGCAAGCCGAAGTCCCATACTTCGATGGCGGCCCAAATCGGCAAGACCCCATACTGCTGCTGATGGTGTGCCACAAAAGGCTCATTGCGAGCCCGGTGGAGCATGGACTGGTACTTGGCCAGCCAGACTTGATGTTGCGTCTTGCCCGCGTCTGGCCCCTTGACGATCAGCTTCTTCGTGAAGTTGCCATGCAGGCATGCGGGGTTCTCGTGGGCGCGAGGGTCCTGCTTACCCAGCAAGTGCGCAACATCCACGCGCACCGCCATCTCGATGCGCTCCAGCGCGTCGAGCGCCAGCAACCGCAGCTTCTTGTCGAACACGTACAGGCGCACCACGTCCTCGAAGTGACACCCTGGCACGAAGGTATCCAGCCGCACCGCCTTGCCCTGCGCCGCCGATGCCACCGGATCAATGGCGCGCAATGGATACCAGTAACCACTCAGGCGGTAGTAGCCCAGGCGTTCGAGGTAATCCAGAGCCGCAGCGGGGTTGTCTACCTGCAGGCCACGGTCCTGCAGTTGCTGCAACTGGTCGGCGAATGAGAGCCAGTGCTTGAGGGGCTTCACCACGATGCTACTCATCCATCAGTACCAGCCAAAGCGCCTCGATCAAAGCACCAGATGCCCGCCACCTTCGTTGGCAATGGCGACGCAGTAGCGGCACAGCCAGCTTACGCGTGCAGTATTGGTTGCCCGCCTCTTTGAATTCGAGGTTCTGGGTTTCAGCGGCTAGGCCACGCCAGATGTCGATCTGTGCGGGGGTAATGGTCATACCGCACCCTCCGTTTTAAGCAGCACAAACTGCTCGATCAGCCGCACCAACAGCTCCTTGTGTTCGGGCAGGCTTTCGGCCACCAGCAGCGCCAGCGCCACCAGGGTGTTGTCGTTGATGAGTTGCTCTACCGGACGCGCCAGCAAGGTCTGGTTCAAGCGCAGATACCACAGGAACAAGAACGAACCGCAGCGCTTGTTGCCATCGGCCAGCGGATGGTTCTTGATCACGAAATACAGCAGATGCGCCGCCCGGCTTGCGACGTTGGGGTAAAACAGCGTATCGCCAAAACCCTGCTCGATGGTGGCAATGGCAGAAGCCAGCCCCTCGCCGCGCACCTGCCCGAAGAGCGCCGTCGCTTCACCTTTGGCGATCAGCTCGGCTTTCAGTTGCTCAATCGCCGCCAGTACTTCATCCAGCTCAAGCGAGCGCATGCCGCTTTGTGGGCGGGTCTGGCTGGCGAGGCTCTGTTCGTCGTACTGCTGCAGCAGGCTCCAACTGCGGGCGTACTCCGCGATCACCCCCAACACCGCCGCGCCCTCTGTATTCACCAACTGTTGATTGGCCAGCGTGCGTTGCAACAGGTTCAGTGCTTGCTCAAACTCGATGCCGCGCTCCTGCAAACGGCGCTGGTTGAGGGTGTAGCCCTGCACCAGATGCTCCTTGAGCGTGCGCGTGGCCCACTGGCGGAACTGCACGCCGCGCTGCGACTTGACCCGGTAGCCGACAGAGATGATCACATCGAGGTTGTAAAACTTAACTGGCTTGTCTGAACTGGCAACGTGCAAATTTTGCACATTGCTTTTCTCATCAAGCTCACACTCGGCAAACAGATTGCGGATGTGCTTGGTAATGACTGATCGCTCGCGCTCGAAAAGGACACCCATTTGCTCCTGGTTGAGCCAAACGGTCTCTCCCTCCAACCGAACGCTCAGAGTCAACTGGCCATCGTCCGCAGTAAAAAGCTGAATCTGTTGGTTCATGTTGAAGGCTCCGTATCAATGGAGGCAACCGACAACTCGCCGGAGAGGAGTTTGGGGAGGAGGGTGTCGCGGAGCGCTGCGAGACTTTGGCTCTCCTCGTGGTAAGAAAGCAGTGCGTTAATAATTTTTGCCGCATGGGCATTGAAAATATTCAGTACCCCAGTATCTGGAACCACTGTCTGGTAATCCATCAAATCCTTCCCGCTCACATTTGCCTGCGCACTACCATGGGCTTTGGACTCTGCATATGACTTATATGCAGGATCGCGGACAAGGCAAAAAGGATAACCAACATCGCTAACGCCGTTGACCGTCGAAATACGACCAACGCGTTGATTCAGGTAGGCGACTGAATCAAGTTTAGGAACTAGCCCTGTTTCGCCAACGTAACCTGTCATTCCAACCAGTAAATCCCCCTTTTTGAGGGCGAACCTATCAAGACTATTCACGGTTTCATGCGCAACAAAAGAGCAGCCGGATAAATCAATGATTCCAGGTTTCACATTTCCAATTTTGACTACCAGATCGGAAGAGCGTCGTGTAGGGAAAGAGTGTAGATCTCGGTGGTC
>CALKWL010000072.1 GCA_938004235.1 uncultured Gammaproteobacteria bacterium | reverse complement strand
TCCCCGGCGTATGCCACAGCGTATGCGGTTAGTGTGCTGGAACAAGCTCTCGCGGAAGAAGAAGCCGAGGGCATTCAACAGGAGCAGCAATAATGGCTTTCAACGGTTCCGGGACTTACATCCCGATCACTCCTCCGGACTTTCCTGCGGTGGCAGGGACGACGATTCGTGCAACGCAGTATAACAATCAGGTGTACGATTTTGCGGCTGCACTGACGGGGGTTGTCTGCAAGGATGGTCAGACGACTCCGACGGCGAACTTGCCGATGGGAAACTTTCGGCATACCGGAGTTGGCGCAGCGACGGCTCGGACGCAGTACGCTCGCGCGGCGGAGGTGCAGGACGGGGCGTTGACCTGGCTGACAAGCGTGGCCGGGGCGGATACGATTACTGCTGTGGCGTCGGCGGGCATGCTTGCGTATGCAGCTGGGCAGACGTTTGAGTTTGCTGCCGCGGCTGCGAATACCGGCGCAGTGACGCTGAACATCAACTCGATCGGCGCGAAGGATGTGAAGGACTCCTCGGGGAATGCGCTGACAGCGGGGGAATTGACGACTGGACGGGTTGTGACAGCAGTGTATAACGGGACGGAATTCCGGCTACTGGAAACGAACGTCACAAAGGCAACCGCAAATTTCATCGCGAAGACTTCTGCAACTGGGTCTTTCCCGCTTCCGGCAGGGACGACGGCGCAGCGAGATGGGAGCCCCGCAGTCGGGACTGTACGGTTTAACACCTCGCTTGTGCAGTTCGAAGGCTACACAGGGAGTGGTTGGGGGTCCCTGGGAGGCGGACTGCCCTCCGGAGCTGTGCAAGCCTTCGCCATGACGGCAGTTCCTACGGGCTGGCTGGAGTGTAACGGGAGCGCGGTTTCCAGAACAATCTATTCCGCACTGTTTGCCGCGATTGGTACTACTTTCGGGGCAGGGGATGGGACAACGACCTTCAACCTTCCGGACCTTCGCGGGGAATTTGTACGCGGTTGGGATAATGGGCGTGGGGTGGATTCTGGGCGGACGTTGGGGTCGTCGCAGGTGGACGGATATAAGGCGCATAGTCATGCAATCGTGGGGTCTAGTGGCGTCGGCGGCGGGGTGGCGGTAATCAACGGCGCAGCGGGGGGGTACTCGCCAAACAATATTACGGGCACTAGTGGCGACTCCGAAACCCGGCCGCGCAACGTGGCGATGATGTACTGCATAAAATACTGAGGGCAAGGGTTATGCCAAACGAACCTCGCCGCTGGTCCGACGAAATGCTGAATGAATTTCATGAAGAGTTCATTCAGCACGCTCAGGCCTTTGCTGATCACGACAAAGAGGAAAAGGCTTTTCGTGCGGCGATTCTCGATGCTTTTCCGAATGGAGATGCTGTGGAACATCGTAAATATCACGAAAGGCTGATGGAGGCCGCGGAAGAGCAGAAAAAGTTCTACCTCGAACTCCGGCTAGGACTGGCGAAAAATTCGGTATGGGCAGCGACGATGACGTTGCTGGGGCTGTTGCTGCTAGGCGGGATTTCGAAACTGAAAAGCTTGCTCGGGATTGCACCTTGAAGGAGGGCGGTGATGGGAATGCGGGAAGACTTGTCATCGGTGCTTGGACGGTTGAATGCGCAAGCATGGCTGCAGCTCTTGCGTTGGTGCGAGGGGACTGACGGGCCGAATGGCTATGCAATGCTTTTCGGCGGGGAGGTTGTGGAAAGCTTGGCAGATCACCCCCGGCGCCTCGTTACGCGGAAGTTCGGAGGAAAGGGGAAACCGATTACCTCCAGCGCCGCCGGGGCGTATCAGTTCCTACGGGGAACTTGGGATGAATGCGCGAAGGCGATTGGTGCGACGAACTTCTCCCCGCTGGAACAGGACCTCGCAGCACTATTTCTGACCTATCGTCGTAGGGGGCTGCAGGCGGTTGTGGATGGGGACTGGCCCGCAGCAATCCATGCGTGCAATCGTGAGTGGGCGAGCCTGCCGGGAAGCCCCTACGGCCAGCCAACAAAAACCCTCAAACAATGTCTTGACTTTCTCCGGGGCTATACTGGGCAGTTGAACTTGCCGTCAGTCGAAGAAGCTCCCCCCATACCGATCGAAGAACTTACCTCAAAGGAGGCTCCCATGCCTATCCCCGCACTCGCTGCCGCCGCCCTCAACATCCTTCTCCCGGTGCTGACCACGAAGGTGAAAGAAGTAGTGACCAAATCCACTGACACAACCACGGCGGAAGCTGTGTCGGAGCAGATTGTTCGTGCCGCGCAAACGTTGTCTGGGCAAGATGACCCGATCGAGGCCGCGATGACTGTGCGGCAAGAAGCTCCGCTGCAAGTCCAGCTCAACGCGAGCTTGGAAGAAACGATCCCGCTGCTGGAACGGCTGATCGAGGCCGGGGAGAAGAGCACTGCCGCGGCCCGGGACTTCAACGTCGAGACAGCAAAGGCCGTTCCGTTCTGGATGCTGCCTGCGTTTTGGGTGACCGCGGTGCTGATCCCGCTGGCGTATATCGTGGTGGATAAGGTATTGTCAGATGACTACCCCCCTGAGATCAAGGGGGCGGTTATCATGGCAGTGGTTGTCGCTACGCTGTCTGATGT
This sequence comes from uncultured Gammaproteobacteria bacterium, assembly GCA_938004235.1. GTDB lineage: Bacteria > Pseudomonadota > Gammaproteobacteria > Halothiobacillales > Halothiobacillaceae > Thiofaba. Next base: position 9,660 of record CALKWL010000072.1, on the reverse strand, counting down.
CCGGCAGTTCTGGCTGGGATCGTCGCACAGTTCCCAGGCAAAGGATCTTCTCAAGCGCTGAGTTTGGCAGTTAGGGCTCCTGTGGAAACCGGGAGCCCGACGCCAGCTTGCAAATGCTTCACCCCGTCCTTGGTGGTGAGGGTTAGGTAGCCTGCCCGTAGGCACCCTGCCAAAATGTCTTCGAAGTCCCGGATGGATGGGAAATGCGAATGGACATAGCGGTAGGCTTCATGAAACGGGACACTCTTTCGAGCATGGACATACGCGATTAGGCGTTCAGTGTAGAGTGCGGAATCGCTCTTGCCGATCTTTGAGAATACGAACTGCATGTCGGGTTCAAGGTCGGTGATCATTTGATCCGCAATGGCGAGGTGATCGGCGGTGATGGTGAGGACGTCGGAGGACGCCGCTGCGAGGATCATAGCTAGTTTGTGGATGTGTGTCTGTTTGCGGGCGATATAACCGCCAAAGCGCTCATCGTCGAGATTCACCGATCGGGTGGTGTAATGGCGTTTGTACCATGCCGTGCCCCACTCTATGGCCTCCGTGGTGAGCTTGTACTCCCCCGCGAGGGTTGAAATATGGGTGAGGTCGTCAATTAACCGCTCCGCGCGTTTTGTGAGGTCGGCGGGGACGGCCAGTCCTGGATACGCGACATATTTCGCCTTCTCGTCAGCATACACAAACACACACCGGGAAGTGAAGCCCCCGCCGATCATGTACTCGGGGAAATTTCCTGCGATCCACGAGGGGGTTGTGCAGGCGATTAAGTTGATCCATGGGTTTTCAACTGCATCACTCCCGGAATGCTTGGTGCTTTTCTGGAATGTACCGGGCTTGCCGTCCCAGAGGGAAACGAGCAAATCCACCATGGCTTTGTCTTGTGGATCGAGAAGGTTGCCGAACTCGGAGGATTCGAGTGTGAGGGCTGACATTGGGAAAACATCGCCGTTGATTTCGAAGCCTTCCGTGGATTCCGCGAATGCCGAAACGAGCGCTGGCCACGTCACCACATCCGGTCCGAACTTCACCCCCGGCACCTTGCGAAGGAGGTTGATTGCGACTGCGGAGGTGGTGGACTTCGCGACGATGCCAGGAGGGGCTACGAGAACGATGTAGAAGTTAGGATACCATTTGAAATATGCCTGATCAATCCAGACTTTACGACGAAGTGCGCCTGCGACTGCGGAGACCCCGGCCCAGAAATACATATGACGCGGAGCTTCTCCGAACGAAGCGTACTCCATAAAGGCGGATAGCCAGTCAGAGTGATGCCGCATTTTGTTATTCCTTGCAGTCGCCCCAAGAGATAGGGGAGGTTTTGATCCCGACTGGGATTGTCAAAGGGTCGCCGGGGTAAGGGAGTTCGATTTCGGCCTTGGCGATGATTTGCCGTTTCATCCAGTCTCCGAGGTGGGTGGGGTACTGCCCGGCGAGGGAGTCGTGGACTTGAAGGAGGATGTCGACTTCCTTCAGGTCACGGTCGATGGCCACATAAGCCCGATTGATTAGGCACGCCACCGTCGACTGAGGAATCCAAGCCGCTGCTTGGTTGAACACAGTTCCTTCAATTCGGTCGAAGAAATACTGACGATAGCCGAAGACATTTTGAACCATTCGACGCTTGAGGACCTGGACCTTGAGATCATCCTGCCATTTCTTGATCTTAGGGAAACGACCAAAATACCACTTTTGAGTTTTTTCGGATTCGTGAACCGAAAGCCCAAGACGTTCCGCGAGTCCCTTAGCCGTGCCCAGGTAATTCGTACCATGCGCGAAGGACTTGAAGGTCTGGCGACGCGGGTCCTTTTTTGTAATGGACGGGTCATGGTAGAACTCCTTGGCGATTTCCGTATAGGGATCCAGACCCTCACGGAGCATGGCTTTCATCTCGCCTTCATCGGACTCCCACACGACGATTCGCAGGTCCGCGGAGGACAAGTCGATGTCGAAAAAGGTCATGCCGGGGTCGGGGATGAAGAGCTTGCGAACGTTGGGGAGGTCGAGGCCGGAGGATTCTTCCCCGCCGGACGGGATGTTCTGGAAATTCAAGCCGGACCCGAACGCGTTCTTCGAGCTGGAAAAGCGGTAGGTTTCTGTCCCGCCGATGTTGAAGGAACACCGCATGCGGCCGTCGGTGTCGAGGGGGGCTGAGATGAACGTGGAAAAGAAAACGTTCAGGGAGCGGTACTCGCTGATCTTGTCGACGAGGGGCTTGACGAGGGGTTCGCGTTCGGCCAGGCGCTGGATGGCTTCGTCGTTGCAGGACGCGGTGTGGGTCTTGCGATTGATGATGGGCTTGAGCTTGAGATCGCCGTAGAACAGTGTCTGCATTTGCTTAGGCGACTTCGGGTTGAAGGGGTGGCCGAGCACGTCGATGAACCACTGTTCGCGGATTGCAATCTCGTCTTGAAGCTCGAGGGCGAAGGCTTGGCGGGAGGAAGTATCAACCCGAATGCCCTTGTTCATCGTGCGGAGGACTGGCCAGAAGAGGGCTTGCTGGAAGTCATGGACAGGCCGGAGGTTCATCGCGTCGATGGCGGCTTGTTGGGCGGTGTCGACTTCAAGGGTGATAACCGCGTCTTTGCAGTTGTATTCCCAGAGCTGGTCTTCGCCGGTCTTCGCGTCCCATTCCTTGCCCTCGTCTTTCCAGTAGGTGTAGTGCTTGCAGTACATGGACGCGAGGAAGTCCAGGCCCTTGGGGAGGTTGGAGAAGAGCACGTGCTGGGTTAACATCGTGTCGCGGTGGAGGTTGGGAAGGAAGTGCAGCCACCGCCAGAAGTATTGCGCGTCGTAGAGGAAGTTCTGGCCGATGACCCGGCAGTTGGGATGGGTGAGGATTTGGTAGAGGGCGAAGCAGATCGCGGCTTCTTGTTCCGGGGGCCAGTAGCCTTCGGGACGTTCCACGCACATCAGGGGGATGCAGAGGGCTTCGGTGTTCGACCACGCCAAGCCGATGCAGGCGGTGTGCCCTGCGCGAGTTTCGATGTCAACACCAAGGCGGCCGGGGCGGGCCTCGATTTGGAGCTTGAGTTGATGGAGGACTTGGATTACTGTGTCGTAATCCGGGCGGGTTATGAAAGAATAATCCGGGCGGATTATCTCCCGGAACTTCGATTCGTCCGCAGCCCGGCGCATGTCATGCACGACGATCTGACGCAGCGACCATTGCCGCATCACAGCGGCGGGATGGTAAGTAGGGATGACTTTCGGGGCGTAGTCGAGGGCAAGCGGGAGGTCACATTCCATGACACTTCCACGCCAAGATCCAATCCCCCACTTCCCGGTCAATGCCCACAGCCCGACGTTGCCAAAAGTGATGATGACGTGCGGCCTGCACATTTCGATTTCACGCTTGAGGAGGTCAAGGCCTTGGACGATTTCCTCGGTCACGAACTTGTCACGGATCATAACGTGCTGACCTGTGATGTCGGATTTCCGCATGGCGATGAAGTTACCAATGTCATTGGCGTGAGGACGGACACGGCAGACATTCGTGACGAAGCAGTTCGACCGCATGATCCCGGCTTCCTGCAGCATCTTGGAAAGCTCCTGCCCGGAGTAGCCGACAAAAGGCTCCTCGCGATTGACTTCCTGTTCGCCGGGAGCTTCCCCGATTAACATCACCCGCGCTGGACACGGGCCGGTTGGGCGAATCTGCATGTCAGGCTCCTTCGAAGAGATCGACTTCGGACTGCTTGATGACGTCGATACGCTTGAGGCAGAGGGCGTAGTATTCAGGGTTTTGTTCGATCGCCGTGGCGGAACACTGGAAGGCATGCGCGGCCGGAAGGATCGTGCCGGTGCCGGCGAAGCAGTCGAGAACGGAGTCGCCGGGACGGACGCTACGCTGGAGGAGGTTGGTGTAGACAGCAACGGGCTTCTGCGCGCCGTGGGTCATGTTCTCGTCTGCCCGCGCGGTGATGACGTCCGGGTAGATGTGGGTGACGGGCTTGTTGCCTTTGATGGCGTAGAGCAGCCACTCGGACTGCCGACGGGGGCCACGATCAGGGAGAGGTACACGCCCGGAGCCGTCCTTGACGATGGTGAAAGGGGTGCGGAAGACGTACCAGCCAGCCGCCCGCATCGCGTCGCGGAGTTCGTGGAAGCGGTCGATATCGCAGAAAACATACGCGTGAGCTTGGGGCTTAGCGGCGCGGAAGGAAAGTTCAGCCCATGCCGTGATAAGCTTCTGCCAAGATTCGTACGAGTCGTCGTAGTGGTGCTCGATGGAAGCAAGGCGCCCAGCCCCGTCGCCAAAATCCTGCGCATTGATTCCGTAAGGGGGATCGGTAAGGATGACGTCGAATTGCCCGGCGTTGGCGGGGTCTGCCATCCAGTCGAGACAGTTAGCTTGAAGGACTCGGTGCGCGCCGGAGGAAAAGACTTTTCCAACTGACTCAGCGAGTTCGACGTTACGCTGACGGGCTTCTTCTTTTCGGAGGAGCTTGAAGGCTTCATCTGCGGACTTTGCCTTTGCGACCAGAGGGTTGGAGAGGTGCTTGGAAACGAGGATTTCCTTGCGGACGGAGTCTTGAAAGTAGCCGTCGGAACGGCCGGTGAGTTCCTTGGCGGTGTCGGCAACGGTATGCGGGGCAGGGAGGGTTTCGGGATTCTGGTGGGTAGCGCGGATTGCGTCGGATTGAGCTTGACGGAGTTCGTGGAGACGCCCGACCGCAGCCGCATGCTCCTGCCACGTCAGGTCTTTTCGCTTGAGGTTTTCGTCGAGTTCCGCTTCTTCGTATTCGAGAAGGGACAGGTCGCCGAGGGAGGTGTAGGGGACTTCGCCAGTGTCAGGGTAGTAGGTCTCGCCGTCGCAGATAAAGTGCCCGCCGAGGTCGAAGATTTCCTGAATCGCGCGGAGTCGACGCTCGCCTGCGACGAGGAAGGTTTGTCCCGCTTCATCCGTGCGAAGAACAATCGGATGCATCAGCCCCCGTTCCTCAATGGAGGTGATCAGTTCCTGCATGGCCTCCGGGTCGAATTCTTGGCGTTGGCGGTTTTCCGCAATCTGAATGTCGTTGATGGGGATTGTGCGCATAAGGAAATTCTCATAAAAACGCCCGAGGAAGGGAAAGCTTGCTCAGGCAGGAATTGGTCACGGGCATAAGCCTTTCGTGAAAGGAACTGATTGTAAGCGCCCCGATTTAAGGCTCGGGGCCACACCTAACACAAAACCCAGCTAAGGAGAGGTAGGGAAATTAGCTGAATTTTGCGATACTCTTAACTTCCGCGAACACATCTTCTTCATGCACACGATGCTTGATGCTGACCTTCGCCAAACGGCCGAGGATCATCGTGAAGGAGAACGGCTGGCCAGGTTCGTTCAAGCTGAGAGCTTCGCGCAGGCGACCGAGGCCGATGTTACGGCCCTTGCCCATGTCGATGCTGCCGGAGTCGGTGAGGTCGAGCATGATACCTTGCTTGCAGGTGATCTTCTCGCGGCCGAAGAGTTCGCGCAGACCGGCATCGTCAATGCTCCAGACGATATCGAGTGCGAGGCCGGACTTGGAGGGATCATCTTTGGCTTGCCACTGACGGACTTTCACATCTTCCGCAACGGCAGTGTATTCGCCAACCGGCACCGGGACGATCTTGGTGTCGTTCGAACCTTCGATGGGCATGTCGAGGAATTGATCGGGAGAGAACATGGTAAGGCTCCTTGAATCGAGTTTGAGTTTGGGCTTGTGCGGCTGTGTAAGCCCCCGATGGCAGCCAGCCGCCAACCGCTATACGGGGGAAATTCTAGTGTTACGCTGTTTGGGAAAGCTGTCAATCCTTTTCCTGTAAGACTGAGAGCCGGCCCCCACGAGACTGCCATTTGGCGATGATGGACTTGAAGGAAGGGAGGTTCTTGGCAGAGATCGGGAGGTTGCGGGTTTTGAGGTCTGCCGTGGGGTCTTCGGTGTCCCAGAAAAACTCCTTCCCGACGCGCTTGCAGAGAATGACGTCGGAGAACATCGCCGGGAGCTTCGGGGCGAGGGCCTTGCCAAGAGCGGAAGCCATGAGCTTGAGCCCGCCGCCGTTGGGGTCAGTTTCCCGTTCGACGTGAGAGATCAAGATAACGTGGCACCGGCATTCGGTGGTGATCTTGCGGAGGATGCCCTCGACGATGTTCTGGGCAAGGCCCCAGTCCTTTTGATCCCGGTCGAACTTCCCGCCGATGCAGGTTTTCATCGCGGAGTCACACAGACCGGTCAGGCCGTCGATGACGATAGCTTTGTCCGGGCCCCAAGAGTTCACCGCGCCGTGCTTAACCCCATCGTCGTCAGTCACGTCGTTGAAGTTTCGGAGGAACTGTTCGAGTTGGTTGTACTTGGATTTGTTCGGGTCGGTTTGTTTTTTCAAGCTTTCATAGGAGAGCTGGTTGACGTACTTGACAGAATCCGCCATTTCGAGGAAGGAGGCGGAGGGCGCCCGGACAGAGCAGATGTGAAGGGAGTCGGGGATGGGCTTGCCGGCATCGGCGAAGTAGCCTTGGAGGGATTCTACGCCTTGTTCGTAAGCGAAGTAGATGACCTCGATTCCGGCTTCAAGCAGGGAGCCGATGGAGAAGGTTTTGCCGGTGCCGGACGGCCCCATGAGCATGACCTTGACGCCGGGAAGGGCGGGGGAAGTGGCATTCATGAAAGTTCCTTACTCAAAAAAGTGGCTGAAAACAGCGGCGAGGGCGAAAAGAAGCCCCCAGATGAAGAGTCCGGTGAGGATAAGATCAAGCATTGGAAAGCTCCTTTTCGTAGTGGTTGAGGTGGAGGAAGAGTTCGCGTTCGAGGACAGGAAGGGGGAGAGCTTCGAGAGCCCTAGCCCACCACATGACTGGAAGCCAAGTTCGGGTGTTTTTGTGGTTGACGAGGAAAGAGCCTGGAACTCGCCCCCAATCTTGTGCTCCGACAGGGGAATGCTTTTCGCAAGGCACGCCTTCGAACGTCCAGACCTCGGAATCTTGCCCGCCCACCACCACCCGCCCCCAGACTTCCCCGCAGGTCGTGCAGTAGTACGCGATGCTGGACAGCGGCGCCGGAGCGAGAAGTTCGCGGGAGGCGAGAAGGCGATTGCGAAGGAAGTAGGTGGCGGTGGGCATGGTTAGTCGGGCTTGGCAGGAGACGGAGACGAAATGTTGAACTGCTGGATCTTGAGAGCGTCTTGCAACGGCCGGAGCGCGACGACCTCCTGCTTGTACGTCAGCACCCCCTGCTTACGGAGGGACTTGAGCTGACCAATCAGGCCTTGCAAACGCCACGCGGCTTTCTTCGGAGGCATTGCCATGTTAAGCTCCTTGAGTTTCGGAGGAAGTGTCATGTCCCCACGAGGCTTCCCATTCCTGCACGGTCAGTTCGCGGCGAGCGAGGGGGTCCCAGACACGTTTGGCGAAGTACATCGGCAGCCACGAATCCGGGTCCGGGGATTTGCAGATTTGAGTGAGTGAGCACCCGCCGTATTCCGCGCAGGCGTGGTCGAGGGCGTAGTCCCAATAACCTTCTTCCCACATACGCTGCATGCGCGCGAGGTCACGGACAGTTTGATCGAGCCAGCGATCGATTTCAAACTGCGCCCGGTTGGTGACAACCTGCATGGTGTCGTACTTTGTTTTGAGGATGGACACCCCCCGGACGATCGTGCCTTCAGTTTGAACGCCGATTTGCTGGCACGCCCAGGCATAGCCAGTGAATTGCGCCCGCATTTCCCATTGCCGTGCCCATGACGCGCCGAGACTGGACGTTGTTTTTTCATCGACGATGTAGGTTCCGCCTGCGAAATGCGCCACCATGTCAGAGCGGCCTGTGAAGAGAATCGGGTCCTCGGTGACAGGGTGAGGGAAGGGGAGCGGTTCGGCGAAGGAGAGTTCGATACCCTGCCGGCCGTTCGGGAAGGAGATTGGGGTCATGCCGTCTTCGCCGAGAGGGTAGGACGCGAAGTAGAATTCCAAGGCCCCGCACATACGTTCCAGGGATTTCGGTGAGGCCGGGGGCGGATCGAAGTCGCCGTAGTGGGTGATCAGGGCCTTGAGACCTTCGGCCTCGGCGTCTTGGGGGGAGGCGTTGTGCTCGTAAAAAGCCCGACGCGCGGCTTCAACCCCGGACGCAAAAGCCCCACCGGCGATTAGATGGACAGACTCGGCTTGGGGTTTCCAGTGTTGAACATACTGCCGGAAGAACTTCTGCGGGCAGGAGCGGAAGGATGCGAGCATGGTCGAGTCGACGCAGTGCGGGAACATCGGACGGAGGGAAGGGGCGGTCATTTCAGGCCCCCGCTGCGGGCGATGGCAAGGAAAGCCCCTGCCAACCGAGTGACGACATTGCGGCGGAGCTTGCCGTAGTCACCCTCGTATTCGCGGGAAGGCGCGCCCTCAACCCCGTCGAGAACGGCGTGGGCTTGTTCGAGTTCAGCGGCCCGCGCGTCAGCTTCGCGGCTGTAGTAGGTTTTGCTGTCTTCCGCAGTCTTCAACGCCTTTGCATGCTCTGTCGTCAGGTTCTCGATGGTAAGTCGCTGCGTCGCCTTCAGGCTGTCATAAGCGCGCTGCAGCGCGTCGAAATCTTTCCGCATTTCTGCGAGTTCTTGCTGCGCCGTGGCGAGTTGCTGGGAAATGGTCGTTCGTGCCATGATATGCCTCCTTGAGAAAAAGATTACAGCCCGTCGAGTTCCTTGAGCAGGTCGTCGGAATTGACCGGGGGCTTTGCTTTGCTGCTACGGCTCTTCGCCGAGGTGGCTGCGGCCTGCACACGGCCCTGCCGCAGGTGTTCGATTGCCTCGCGCATTTCGGCCTGGGAAAGCGTACCTTCCCGCGCCTTTTGACGCCAGAGTTGGATTTTTGCAGAAAGATCGAGCATGGGGGAGTCCTTTATGAGGTGAAGGGGCGAAGCGGGGGAGGATTTCTCCACGGAATTATTATCCCATAACCCCCCGCAGTTTCACAAGCTATACGAAAAACGCTTTCACGGCATAGCCGAGTACAAACCCGGCAGCCACACCAAACACAAACGCGAGGGCTGCGGTGTCACGAAGGGTTTGCGCAGTGATGTTGGTTTTGTAGTTAGCCAAGGTAAAGCTCCTTTTTCGGACGGGAGCAAGCCACGTAGAGGCACCGCATGGCTTCGGGCTTGTTCCGGTTGAGAAGGATGTCCTGCCAGTTGACAAACGCCGCGTTATAGGTGGAGCCCTGACTGCGGTGCGCGGTGATGGCGTAGGAATGGCGGAGCTTGTGGAAGGCGTCTTTGAACTCCCAGAAAGCTCCCCACTTGCGAGGGGCAACGCGGGCTTCGGCGGCAAGGTCTTCGAGCTTACGCTTCGCCGCCACCTCCGAGGCTTGGTGGAGGACGAAGAAGGTCAGCGGGAGGTTGGAGTCGGAAGTGATGTTGATCCGCCAGACCTTGAACTCCGACCAAGTCGGATGCCACTGCTCTTCGACGCGGGTGATTGTGCCTTCCTCGTCAGTCGGAGCAATGGGCTTGCCTTCGAGGTCAGTGGCGGGTTCGGTCAGGACCACGCGATCCCCAACGAGCCAGGGGGCTTCCGCCGCGACGTTGAACAGTTGCGCGCGGACAAAGCGATTAACTGCATCAACCGTGACATTCCGCCACGCGATTACCTTGGCATCGCCGGGAGTGGACAGCCGGCCGAGGTTGGCGGCTTCGGCGAGCTTGGCTTTGAAATCCGCCGCCG
>CALKWL010000071.1 GCA_938004235.1 uncultured Gammaproteobacteria bacterium | reverse complement strand
GCGCTCACCGAGGAATCATCTGACAGCTTCATGTACCAGGTGCCGCGCCTCAAGCAGCTGCTTGCTGAAGGCAACGGCCGTTTCTGGCACATCGACGAAGAACGACTCTGGCTGCGCAGCACCGTGCGCGTGGCCCACGTGCTTGGCGTCACGCGGTTAAACGGCCGTTTCTTCACCATCGCCAAAGATGAGATTGTCGGTGGAACGGCCGTATTTCGTGCCCACTGTTACGCCGCCTGGCTCAGCAACCACACCAACCCCATGAGCCAGGCCACGATAGAGCGGCTCACCGGCCTCACACCACGCACCCAACGCCGCTACTGCCAACTGGCCAACATAGAGGTGCAGCAAAACATCACCATTGGCCCAGCGGCACACACCGCCGACCGCCAGGAAATCGCCTGGCAGCACGGCAACACCTTTGAATTTACCGACTACCGGGGCCAACAAGGCCCCGCTCATCGGCGGTACATCGCCTGGCATTTGCCCGCGTCCTACGCAGCAAACGGCACGCTCGGCAGCCGACGGCAGCAAAAACGACACAACCAGCAACTAGCAGGCCTGGCGACAACCGAAACGCCGGGGAACGGCCAATTTGCAGGCACACGATTGTTTTTCGCCAACGGCAAGGCAGCGGCCAAAGCGTACAACCGGCAAATGTCAGGCGAAACCACCGACATCTATTGGCAGCAGCGCCGGGCTAAAAGCGGCACCGGCATCTGGAATGTGATCGGCGGTCATGCGACCGCCATTCAGTCGAGATCAACTGCTTGATCATTTTTGTCCGCCATTATTTTTTTATGTATAGCCATTTCCCGAAATCCTAAAAAGAAACGAGGGAGATGGCTAAAGCCAATCGCTAGGAGGTAAAACCAGATTGCCAGCAAAAAAAGCCGACTCCTGTCGGCACCCCCCCCCCATTCTTGTCCTGGTCCAGGAACATCCTGGCCAACGGCTGCACCTGGTTGGCGAAGTGAACGGCGAGCTGCTCACTTCTGCCCTTTGTGGCCGCAGTAATACCCAAACCCACGCCTGGCAGCGCATCCTCATCCAGCAGCCAGGCAATATCTGCCGCAACTGCCTCAGAGTGCAGGCGGCGAAAAAAAGGAGCAATGATGAAAGTCACGCAAGTTGAAGTTGAATTTGGTATGACGCAAAACCTGGGTGATTACACCAACACCCGGCCATCAATCAAACTGGTGGCCGAGATTGCCGAGGATGAGTCCGCCAACACGGTGATCGGTTATTTAGAGTCAATGGCTCGCACCGCTGTTCACAACATTGTTGATGATGAATTGGAGGCCGCTGGCCGAAAGGTAAAGTATTTCACCGGCAAGCTTTACCAGGTTCACCATTCCTCAGTTCGTCAGTGCATTGTTCTTGCACCTGTAGGGGTAGAAATGCCGCAGGAATCAAACTGGAAACAGTCAGATAGCTGGGGCAACCACAACTACTATTTTGATTGCCCCGATGAGATGCGCTTGGCCACAGCACATCGTTCAGCGGATGCCCTACAGCAGCGCAAAGGTTATGCGGTTTTTGTCTGCATCGATGGCGATTTGACCGGGATTCCCCCGTTGCCAGATGCAGGACCAGAACCATTGTGGCACAAAAAGAACTTGAGATCAGACCTTAGCCACATGCGCATCGACGAGGAGCATTGGGAAGAATTGGCTGCGCTCGATCACGTAAATGCCGAATATCTCCAGGATGTTCGCAGAGAGCTTGGCTGGGGCACCTCCGCAGAGACCTTTAGCGCCTTTATCCGTGAAAACAAACCCTTCACCTTTAACCTGAAAGAAGATGATGAGGACGATTACGAAGATGAAGACTGGGATGACGACGATGAGTAGCAGCTTCAACTTCGTCCCCCAACGCCGGGCGCACACCCATAACGCCGACTGGACCCGAAACGCCATCGAGACCAAAAAGCGGCGTTTTCCCAACGCCAAAAAACTCGCCGCCAACCGCGCCCAAATCGCCAGGCTAGAGGAGCTGGTCCGGCGCGGCAAACTCAAGCCCCTGGAAATTCCGATGGGGCAGCACAGCTTATAAACAAAAAGAGGCTGACCGTGTGCAGGTCAGCCTCACCGGGAAAGGAGCAACAAGCACAAACTTGTGCAACCCGGCTAAATCAATTCTAACAAAAGGAGCAACACATGGAAAATTATCAAAAAACAGCCCCCCCCCACCCCATCGTCGAGGAACGGGAAAGCGCCCGTTTCCTGCAAAGCATCGACGCATTTGTGCTCTCTCCAGCAGGCAAAAACTATACCTACTGGTTCAGCATTGGTCTTGGCTTTGCCTTTGTCTTTTTGGCCGTCGGCTATGGCGAACTGTGGCTAATGCTGCCCGGTTTTGCCTTTTCGTTTGCGGGCATCGGTGGCATCTTCATGCTGAAAGAACGTCTGGCAGAGTTCAAGCCCCAGCGCACGTTCCACAAAACAGAGTACGGCCAAACCGTCACGCGCCCGCCAGCCTCCAAAGACATCACATTAGATTTAGGCAACGGCAACCCGCCGCAGCGCATCTGGCAGCCAGAACCGGGCGCATTCCGCAAATGGTTAACCGATGTGTTAGACCCCAAGCAAAAAAAGCAATTCAGCCTCAGAGAAGGGCGCGCACGTGGCTGGTCAGATGAGCAGTACAACTTTCTGATCACTCAACTCAAAGAAGCCGGGCTGCTGCATCGGTCAGCGATTTACAACCATGCGCCTGTCGTAACAGACGAAGGAGCAAAAAAGGCGAAGGCATGGCTAGAGCGTTAGCCCTACCCTCCCCAAAACCTTATGTGATTTGGTGGCGGTGACCTCTGGTAACACCACCACCAAACACCACCAAAAGACAACAAATGACAGCTTGCGAGATATGCGAAATAAGGTTTCTGATAATGAGCGGGATTGCCCTTTTCGGCTTGTGGCACGTCTACATAGTGCGCGCCGAGCAGGTGCGAAAAGGCTCACAAAAAACCTACAAGCGCATGCGCAGTTACTGGAAAAGAAAACGGAGACTAAAGTGAAAAAAGAAAAATTCCTCAAACGAATGGGCACAGCCCTCAAACAAATGCGCACGGACCGGCTGGCAGACACGCTGACGCCAGAGCACCCAACCTCCTGGGAGTATCCAGGCATCAACATGGGCGATCCTGACTCTCAATTCGTTGTGGACGGCCGCAATCAAATTGGCCGCATGAAAGCAAATGCCCGCGCCGCCCGCACCTTCCCCGAATCAACAGGGCAAAGGGGGCGTCGGCAATGCTAGGCGATAAATACATCACACTCACAGAGCAGCCCCTAACCGGTTACAACGTTGTCACGGCCGTTTCCCAGCCACAGCCAGCCCCCGCCGTCGTCATCGCCGCCCAGGAATGGAGCCAGCTCTATCAGCCACAGGTAATCCACCTCCAGCCAATAGCCCACTACCTCGCGGTTGGCTGGTCCCTTTACGACGTGGCGCGTGGCAAATTCGTTGAACGTGTGCAGCACGGGTTCTATCACTACGAACGGCATGAAGAGTGGCGGATATGCGCCCTGGCAGCCATCTACATTGGCTTAACCAACGCAACGCCAGCAAGCATCGCCAGCACCGATTTTGACATGATAGAGTTTGGGATCACCCGCCTCACCGGGCGCAACCTGCGCTACATCTATGCCCCGGCTGCCACCAGTGACGGCATCGTGGCCAAAGGGCAAATCGTATCGTTATTCGCCCATCTGGTCACCCTAACCGACAACGGCTGGCATCCGAATGAGATTATTGGCTACTGCCGCGCTGCGGAAGCATGGCATGACCAACAAGCCACAAAGGAGAATCAAACATGGAAAAAATAACCAAAACCACCCGCGACTTCTTCCGCATGTGCGCCGCCATCAGCTTCAGCGGCTTCACCGAAATGGCCCCCACCCTCACCCCGTTGGCCCCGGCCGCCTTCTTCGCCCTGGCCATCGCCACCGCCTTCTTTGAACGGCTGCCAGAAGCATTGCCACACACGGCCGCCATCACGCTGGCCATCCTCGTTGGCCTGGTTGCCGCTGGCGGCCTGGAAGCGGCCGGATTCATGGCCTTCCACAGTGCCATCGAAGCCCACCACCATGGCGCAGGCTGGCGCGCCGCCATCCTCCCCGGCCTCTACCTGGTCATTGGCATCACTGCCCTCTGGGTAGTCGAAGAAACCACCACCGCCACCATCGGTACCGCCCTCTTCCTGCTCGCCGCCACCGTCTACGCCGCCCGCATGGTCATGCACGATGCCAAACACAAATCAAAAACCGCAGCCGATGCCGCTCAGCGCCAAGCCGCAGAAGAAGCCAAGCAAAAAGCGCAGCAGCAAGAAGAAGCCCAAAGAGACAAAGAATTTGAGCGCCAGCAGATAGCCGCCGACAAAGAAGCCGAGCGCGTCCGCCTGCAAATCAAAGCCGAAGCCGAAGCAGCTGCCAAACTCGCCCGGATTGAAGCGAAAGCGCGGCAAGTTTCCACCGAAACCAAAGCGAAAGCGCAACCGAAACCAGCGAAACTGGATGAGCTTTCGGGGAAAGCGCTGGAAATTTACCATGTGCTTTCGGGAAACCCCTCCGCAACCAATACCGAAGTAAGCGAAACCGTAGGCGTTTCCCGCCAGTACGTTGGCCAAATCAGAAAGGAACTCAACGGCAGCATAAACGGAGCAACCCCATGAAACCACAAGCCAACCTCCGCGCCATCGTCAACGCACTACTCATCACCCTATTAACCCTGGCACTCTGCTACCTCCTCACCGGCCTCGCCCTCACCAGCGCCGGATACCCGATGTGGTAGCTCGCCCCATAAGCCCAGGCCCATCACAGCCTGGGCATTCATTCTCAAGGAGCAAAAAATGGCACACAAACAAAACCTCAATTACCTGCACCAACTCAAGAAAAAGCTCGGCGATGACCCCGCAGCTGGCAAAATTGCCACCATCATCAACGAATACGCTAGCCTCCTGGACAGCCGCATCGAGCACAAGTACCTGGAAATCGGCAAAAGCTATTCCTTCGTTTTTAGCACGAGCGTCCTGCCGGTGGAAGCCACCATATTAGAAATCGGCACCTACACCATCTGGGCACACTCCCTCTTGGAAAACCAGCCCGTCATGATATTCAAATCCGCCATCGCCTATGCCAGCCCCCTCTCCCAGGAAACAGCCGAGGAGTAAAAACATGACCGACGAAGAATACGCCCAAACCCAAGAGCAGCTCATTCTCCTAGCCCAATTTGCCAAAGACCTGAACCTCTCTGGGTTCCTCCAGCGCATCAGCCAGGCGGAGTCAGTCGCGCCAATCATGGACCCAACCCTGTGGATTCGTGGCCACCGGCAGCTAGAGCAAGTCAAACGCCTGGCGCAAGCCTTACGGCCGTTTCAACAAGAAATCCAGCGCCAAATCGACGAGGTGGCATCATGAAAGTAGAAACAAAGGGTGAATTCAAACTTCTTCCCCCACCACCGGACCACTGCCAAACCTGTGCTGTAAAGCATGAGCCTCATGAACCTCACAACC
>CALKWL010000070.1 GCA_938004235.1 uncultured Gammaproteobacteria bacterium | reverse complement strand
ACCACCGAGATCTACACTCTTTCCCTACACGACGCTCTTCCGATCTACCACGGCAAACCCGGCCCCGGCTTCACCGGCCCAGGCCGCGAAACCACTCGGCAAGCACCAGGATATTGCGCTGCGCAATCGCACGTTTGAACTCACGCCTGCGATGTTTTCCCATCACATCGCCGAAATGATGCGGCAGGTAGGTTTGCAGGTAATAGAAAATATCCTTTTCGGCTTTGGCCTTGCGCGCGGCTTTGCCTTCCGGCGAGTCATCTTCAAAAGGCTTGACCTCCGCACGGATGCGCTTGAGCAGTGCTTCCGCCTGCCGGTCGTATTCACGCAAATTTTGTCTGATGCCGTTCATTGCTTCTTAAACTTCTCCCGCATGTGCACCAGAAAATCCGGCAGGATGTTTTGAAACTCGCTGAACATCTTGGCTGATTTGAGCTGCAGGAAGGTGCCGTATTGCTCCATGACCATAATGGTATTGCCGAGAATATCCGCATCCTGATTCAGATAACGGATCGACTTGACTGCCTTAATCACTTTATCCACGGCTTTATTGTCGAGCTGTTCGACATCCTGCAGCTCTTGATTCAGCAAAAATTGCAGCCGCTCGGCAATGTGCAGGCTGCTGTTTTGCCAATCATTCATGCGCGCATCCCAGTTAGACTTGCGGTTCCACTTGCTCAAAGTAGACGGCGCAACGCCTGTGCGCTGGTGGATTTCCTTCAGTGTCAGGCGTTCTTTAACGCGCAACCGCTCGCATTCAGGGAATAGCTTGTGCATGATTAAACCAGGGTGATCTTGTTCGGGGTGGCGGTGTAGTTGGTCTTTTTGTCTACACGGAAATTGTACTTGGCCTGCTCATCAGGGTCGAGCTTTTTCAGCTCGCTGGCAATCGGCTTGTGCTCGGTTTTCAGCAATTGCTCGCGTTTTGTCTTGCTGAGCTTCAGCAGCAATTCTACAGTGTTCGGCTGTTCAGGATCGGCATTGACCACACTCTTTTCGCTGGTGGTGCGTTTGACCACACCAAACTGAAACTCGCGGCTGGCCTTGTCGCCGAAAACGGCATGATCGTTTTTCTCGCAAAAATCCAGAATGCGCGATTCGATCAGCAGTTTGGCGCTATCCAGCGGCGCGACTTTGCGCTGCAATTCATCTTTGAGCAGGTTCATCTTTTCATTGATCGCCGCTTCAACTTCATCGATCTTGCTTTGAATTAATGCCCATTCACGAAACGCCGGGCCAATGTCATCCACGCCGATCACGTCCGGCACCTGCTGTGGTTTACTGAAATTCATGTTGTTTCTCCTCTGTTGCCTGATAGGTGATGCCGCATTCCCCTTCCCCCTTCGAAGGGGGTTAGGGGGATGTTCTTAGGGAATAATAGCGTGCCGCAATATCGCACATAGATGCAACAGAAAAAAGGTCGCGCACGCAACCCTGAGCGTGACAATTCCCATCCAGCGGATGGGTTAATGGTGGGTTGGCTTTCTTTTTCTGGGATGGGACAAAGGGGTTGGTGCATCTCAAACAATCTTCATCCTAAGCGAAGTCGAAGGATGGCTCGACTCCGCTCGCCATGAAGAAAAAAAAGGCGCTGCACACATGGCGCAACGCCCTTACAGGAGGAGCGGAAAAATCTTATTTGAAATTTTTATTGAATTCTATCCAACATTTTTCTATCTCTTTTTCAATAAGATATTTGTCATCGAGTTGAAGGTGTGTAGTGTTTTCAATAGCCCACTTTATCACCCAACAAAAATGTTCAAAATTCCATTTTGCTGCATCTTTGTTGCCATCCCGATACGCTTTCAAAATCCACTCCATCCGGCGCAAGGCTTCGTGGATAGGCTTTTGGTCAAAATTGTTAAAGTCAATTTTACCGGTAAAACCGAACTCAATGCCGTCTACCGTTATTGTACTGGCATCGGTCATATCGTTCAATAATTCGATTTCGATATTTTCAAATGGCTTCATTTTTTAGTCCTGTTAAATTTAACAGTAGAGACGCAAAATATTGCGTCTCTACGGGGTGGGCTGCATTACTTCCACAGCAAATCAAACGTCACGCCAGCGCCCACCAGCGTTTCTTTTGTGGCCGGATAATAGGCCAATTTCAAGCCGATGAACTTGCCTGCATGCACGATGCCGCCAAAATAGCCCAGGCTTTTTTTGTGATCCAAACCGCGATCCTTAATGAAATACTCGCCTTGCTTGACAAAGGCATCATCGTTGTCGCTCCATTTTTGGAAGGCGCGATACTCGATAAAATCCACGCCGCCGAGCAGGGTGAAATATTTCGAAAGCCGCATTGTCAGCCCCAGCAGATCGGAAGAGCGTCGTGTAGGGAAAGAGTGTAGATCTCGGTG
>CALKWL010000069.1 GCA_938004235.1 uncultured Gammaproteobacteria bacterium | reverse complement strand
CGACCACCGAAATCTACACTCTTTCCCTACACGACGCTCTTCCGATCTTAATAATTACGCGCTGCTTGGTATTGACCACCCAGTCTTGCAGCGCACACAACTCCGCCTGCAATTCACGCAGCTTTTTTTCATAGTCCTTGCGCTTGAGTTTTTCCGGCTGTGCCTCAACCAATGGACGCTCAATCTGTTCTGACTTCTTTCCCATAGCGATCACCTTGTTGTTTTTATTGTCGAAATGCCAGAAAGCCCGCGCGATCTTCAAGCGCGCACCGGGTCACTGGGACGATGGGGAATCTCCACGCGTGGAGCTTGCGGGCAGCTTCACCAGGCTGTCCCCCAATGCAAGATGCAAATTCACACGCTGCGCCAAACGCTCGCCCTGCACCTGAAGCAAGCTCAGGCGGGCACTTTCCAGGCTCAACTGCGCCTTCAGCACGCTGCGCATATCGCTGCTGCCGATTTTGTTCTGCAGCACAGCCAACTCCAGCGCGCGTTGCCGGTCGTTCACCACCTGCTGCAAAATGTCCTGCCGCTCGCGCAAGGCTGCTTCGCCACTCAGCGCGCTTTCAACCTCGTCAAAGGCGCGCAGGCCGATACGAGCATAGGCCGCGACCGCTTCCTTCTGCTCGGCGTTGCGGATTTCCACCTGGGCATCCAGTGCACCTGCGTTGAACAGTGGCCAAAGCAGGCTGCCGCCGATACCGCCGATCGGATTGCTATTGTTTTTCAGCACGATCAGATCGCTGGACACCGCGCCCAGGGTGGCAGTCAAACTCAGCGTCGGCAAGCGTGCCGCACGCGCTTCCTCAGTGCGGTTGAAGGCCGCCGCAACGCGCCGCTCCGCCGCCACCACATCCGGGCGGCGCTCCAGCAGCTCGGAGGGTAGGCCTGCTGCCACGGGCGCTGGCATGGGCGGAAAATGACTGGCACTTTGAATTGCCGCCGCCGGGTAGCGCCCCAGCAAACCCTCCAGCGCACGCTGAGCCTGGGTGCGCGCAAACTGCACCTCGCGCAGGGCATCACGGTATTCACCAAGGCTAGCCTGAGCCTGAACCACGTCCTGCTCGCTGCCCGTACCAATGTTTTTACGCACCTTGCTCAGTTCAACCATCTGCTCGGCGGACTGCACCATGGCTTGCAACAATGCTTCCTGCTGTGCGCTGGCAATGGTCAGCAACCAGCCGCGCACCACCATCGCCGCCAGCGATTGCTGAGCATAGGTATAGTCGAGCTGCGCTGAAGCATGGGTGTCGGTGGCGGCGCGGGCGCCATAGCGCAGACGCCCCCACACATCCAGCTCCCATGTGGCCGCCAGCGCAGCGGTGTTCATGCCATCGCCGCTGCCCCACTTGCCGCCGCCCTTGGCCGCCCCCACCACATTCGGCCACAGCTCCGCCCCCGCAATGGTGACATAGCCTGCGGCCTGCTCGACGCGCGCCGAAGCTGCGCGCAAGTCGGCGTTGTAAATCAGCGCTTCGTGCAGCAGAGCCTCCAGCGCAGGCTGATCGAACACCCCGGAACCCGCGCCGACGAGCGCTCCCGTCGCGGCGGGCGATTTCCATTGCGTGGGTGGCTGAGCATTGGGCAAAGCATCCTGCCGCAGCTGTGCGCTATCCGGCGGCGTATGCAGGCTGCACCCCGCCAGCAGGCTGACCGCCACACACAACACCGAGCGCTGAAAAACCCTCAAGGTACTCATCAATGCAACTTGGGAATGATGTAGTTGGTGTACGAGCCGACACGCAGAATCACCATGCGCAGGATATGAATCATCTGCGCCTTCTGGGTGTAAATCGCTGCATCGCCCGCTGCACCCGCTGCCAGGAATTCATCACGGTGCTTGGGATCAACATCCAGCTTGACCGCAAAACGCCCAGGCGGGATCGGAGCTGTGCCCGTCTGCGGCAACACGCCCCCGATCGGCACCTGGCCTTGCCCCTGCCCCCAGACGATCGAATCCACATGCGCCTTGATGATTGAGCCGGGCTTGGTGGCCAGCGCAATTTCAGCGGCATCCCCCGGCTGCACCTGATGGATTTCGTTCTGATTGTAAAGCGCGATGATCTGGTAGTTGTGCTCTTCCACAAAGGTCATGGCGGGCGCCAGCGGCACCGCCACCACCATCGAGCCCGGGCGAAGTTGCAGATTCATCACCCAGCCATCGGCGGGCGCGTAAGTCACCGTTTGGCTCAACTCCCAACGCGCATTGTCCAGACTGGCCTGAGTCGCCGCAATCTGCGCCTTGGCCGTGGCCACACGCGCTTTCGCACTGGCCACCGCCGCCTGATCGTCACCCGAACGCGCCGACAGCTTCAGCCTGGCCTGCGCTTCCGAGGCGCTTGCCGCAGCCATCTGGCCATCGAGCTGACGCACATTTGCCTCCCATTGCTCCAGCGAGAAACGCTCATCCGCACCCGCCGCCACCAGCTTGCGGTACTGCACGACGCGCTTGCGCGCCAATTCAAGCTGGGCACGCAGCGCATCGACCTGACCGGCAGCAGCTTTCACCGCCTCCTTCATCTCGCCCACACTGGCCTCCGCCTGACTCAAGCCCGCCAGTGCATCGTTCAACGCGGCCTGATTTGCAGCCAGCGAGCCTTCAAGCTGGTTGACCGCATTCTGGTAAGGCGTCGGGTCAATCCTGAACAACACCGCCCCCTTCTGCACATAATCGTTGCCAGCGACGGGAACCTCAATCACCCGGCCACGCACCTGCGGCACGATCTGCACCACGTATTTAATCACCCGCACATCCGGCGACGACGGCGCGACCACGTTCAGGGTCAGAATCATCGCCGTGAGCCCCACGATGGGAATAATGACCACAATGACCTGGGATCGGGTATTCCAGGGCAGCCACTTGAATTTGATGAAAATCAGCCAGACGAAGAAGGAGTAAATCCCAAGCAGCAGCGCTTCCATCAGTGGGCACCCTCTGCATCCGGCCTAGCCGCGGCCACGTCCGCCGGCTTCTGTTCGGCCTTGGCCTGCACAGCGGCTTCCTTGCGCTCGTGCTTCATCAACAGGGTATGCACCCGGCGCAACTCCGGCGTGATGTGACCGGATGCCGCCAGATGATCGAGTTCTTCGCGCAAATGACGAATCTCCTCATCCGTCATTTCATTGCGAACCGCCCTCTCGACTGCTTCCCTGTAATAATCCGGGTGCTTTTCCGTGCCATAGGCCAGCTTGTAGGTTACCGGCTTGGTGTAGGCCCACAGCCAGGCAAACGGCCATAACATGCCGCCGAAGACCAAAGACAACAGGCATAGGGTCTTGATTGCGTCCTTTTGCGGGTGATGGCGCTTTTCGGCTACTTTTTCCGGCAGGATGTGAATCAGCCAAAACAACCAGATGCCGCCGATCGGCAAGGCAAACAGGATGAACAAGGCCAAACCATTGGCCACCGCATCCAGCGTTTCGCCGTGAAACATCGACGCGCCCGCTGTTGATGACATCAACCCAAAAAACAACGCAGCAAGCCAGGATTTCTTCATAGTCACCAAACTCACGAACCGCCCGATAGGCTTAATTATTCTTCGGTAGTCTAGCGCAATAGTTCCGCTCCATACCCGATATAAAATTTTGCCCTCATTCAATGGATTTAGAGCGTAAAGTCAGGCAAACCAATACTCGTATTCGTGACCGAGGGTGCCTGTCAATGAATAATCCGATTGCCATTCCCCAATCAAACCGCTGGATGGCGGATGTGCTTCCCGGCCTGACGACCGCCGCCGTGGTGATTCCCAAGGCACTGGCCTATGCCACCATTGCGCAACTCCCTGTCCAGGCAGGACTGTTCGCCGCTTTGGTTCCCATGGCGATCTACGCCGTACTGGGTAGCTCGCGTGTACTCAGCGTTAGCACCACCACGCCCATTGCCATTTTATGTGCCGTTGCCATTGGCGAAGCCCTGCGCAATGACCCAAGCCTCAACCCGCTGATTGCCGCCGCCACACTTTCGCTGCTGGTGGGCATGATGCTGCTGGCTGCGCGCGTGCTGCGCATGGGCTTTCTGGCCGACTTCATCTCGGAGCCGGTGCTGACCGGCTTCAAGGCGGGTGTGGGCTTTGTCATCGTCGTCGATCAACTCCCCAAACTGCTCGGCATCCACATCCACAAGGAAGGCTTCTTCCGCGATATTGTGGCGATACTCCATCAGCTATCCGAACTGTCCTGGCTCACGCTTGGCGTGGCTGGCGCGACCTTGGCGGTGATCTTTCTATCCAGGCATTTTTTACCGCGCGCACCGGCCCCCTTGCTTGCCGTCGCCGCCGGGATTGCCGCCAGCGCGCTGCTGGGGCTGGATGGATTGGGGGTCGGCGTGGTTGGCCCCATCCAGGGCGGGCTCCCCGGCCTGATGCTGCCGCAACCCGCGCTATTCGAGGCCATGTGGCCGGCGGCAGCGGGCATCGCCCTACTATCCTTTACCGAGTCCATTGCGGCCGCGCGTGCCTTCGTGCAGCGCGGCGACCCGCCGATCAACGCGAACCGCGAACTGCTGGCCATAGGCGCCGCCAACGCGGCCGGCGCATTCATCGGCTCGATGCCTGCCGGCGGCGGAACCTCGCAAACCGCTGTCAGCCGCAATGCCGGATCGCAAACCCAGGCAGCCTCGCTGGTAGTGGCCGCGGCAGCGCTGGCAACCCTGCTGTTTCTCTCACCGCTGATCGAGCTCATGCCCCATGCCACGCTGGCTGCCGTGGTGATCGCCTACTCCATCGGCCTTATCAACCCGGCTGAACTGGATGCCATCCGCAAAATTCGCCGCATGGAGTTCCTCTGGGCGCTGGTCGCCTGCCTGGGAGTGATGGTACTGGGCACGCTCAAGGGCATTGTGGTGGCGATTGTGCTCTCGATGGTCAGCATCCTGTCGCTGGCCAACAACCCGCGTGTCGATGAGCTGCGCCGCAAACCGGGCACACAGGTTTTCCGCCCGCGTTCAGATGAACATCCTGAAGACGAAGGCATCCCCGGCCTGCTGATTGCCCGCCCGGAAGGCGGCATCTACTTTGCCAACGCGCGCAACGTCAGCGCAAAACTGCGCGAGCTGGCTCCGGAAACTCTCCCAGAGGTATTGCTGCTCGATCTTTCCGCCGTACCCATGCTTGAGTTCACCGCCCTGCACATGCTGATCGACGCCGAAGAGCGGCTGCGCAGCGAGGGCACGGAGCTTTGGCTGGCCGCGCTCAACCCCGAAGTTCTGGCGCTTGTGCAGCGCACCCCGCTGGCCGGGCGGCTGGGGCGTGAGCGCATGTACTTTACGGTTCCGCAAGCTGCGCGCGCCTTTGAAGCGCGACAGGCCGCCAGACCAGGCAAGCCTGAAAGCATCTCGGAACATATTCAGCCAACGGGCGCATAATTCACCCATGAGTTCGTCATTATTCCGTTCGCGAGGAGCCATGCAATGAGTACACCACCTCCCAGCCCAAGTGACAGCCTGCTGCGCAATCCTCCCGACTTTTCGCTGGTGCATGGCGGGCCGCTGTTTCAGATTTTTCTGCGGGCGCATCTCTCGAATGATGCAATGGAGCTGGCACGCCAACGCACTATCGTTATCGCCCTGTTGGCCTGGCTCCCTCTCTTCCTGTTATCGGCACTGGACGGGCATCTCCTGGGTGGCGTTGCCGTCCCCTTCCTGATGGACGCGGAGGTGCATATCCGCTTTTTAGTGGCCATCCCCCTGATGGTCGGCGCGGAACTGGTGGTACACCGACGCATGCGTCTGCTGCTCAGGCAGTTCCTGGAGCGCAACCTGGTTCCCGAGGCCGCCCTGCCGCGTTTCGATGCCGCCATCCACTCGGCGTTCCGCCTGCGCAACTCGACATTCGCCGAGGTACTGCTGCTCGCCTTTGTCTACGGCGTGGGCGTGCTGATTGTCTGGCGCTATTTCATGGCGATTGATGCGCCCACCTGGTACGCCGTACCGACGGCGGATGGATTCAACCTTTCACTCGCTGGCATGTGGTTCGTGTTTTTGAGCTTGCCGCTCTTCCAGTTTCTTTTGCTGCGCTGGTATTTCCGCCTGTTTATCTGGGCGCGTTTTCTCTGGCAGGTCTCGCGCATCAAATTGAACCTGCTGCCCACCCACCCCGACCGCACCGGAGGGCTTGGCTTTCTGGCCGACACGGTTTATGCCTTTATCCCGTTATTGATGGCGCATGGTGCGCTGGTTGCCGGCAACCTCGCCAACCATATTTTCCACCTCGGCTCAACGCTGCCCGAATACCAGGGCATCGTTGCTCTCATGGTCGCCTTTCTGCTGATTGTGGTTCTCGGACCGCTGTTTGTCTTCACGCCCCAGCTTGCCGAGGTGAAGCGCACCGGCAAGCGTGAATATGGCGTCCTGGCGCAGCGTTATGTACAGGAGTTTGATCGCAAATGGCTGCGCGGCGGTGCACCCGCCGACGAGCCGCTGCTGGGTAGCGCCGACATCCAGTCTCTCGCCGACCTGAACAACGGCTATGAGGTGGTGCGCACGATGCACACCTCGCCCGTTTCGAAGGAAGCCATCCTCCGCCTGGCCGTCGCCGTGGTCGTGCCGATTGTCCCGCTGGCGCTCACCATGATGCCGCTGGAGGAGTTATTGAAAAAGTTGTTGGGGATTTTGCTGTAAGAAAGGGGCAAGGTAGCGCGACCCGCTTCGGATCGGATCTCCATGCCGCAAAACAATTGGGGAGCCTCTGCATTGACTCAGAGGCTCCCCAATTTATTGATTTAACCTAATTTATTTGGCTTGGCAATTTCGACAGTCAGCACTCAATAAGGCGGGTTGACCACAATGTACTGTGTTCCATCAGGCTGATACCAGGTGTCGCCACACTGCTGGTAGATGTAGCCGCCATAGTTGACGGGAACGCAGTTGGACGGCACTGAATAAACCACAGAACCCACCACGGCAGCCGTAACCGCCACCGCCGTAGTGACTGCCGCTGCGCGAGCCACGGGGTGATAGTCGTTGTCCCAACCGTTGTGGTTATCGACGTTAACATTGACGTTCCTGTTGACGTTAACGTTGTTGACACTGGTGTTGCGTACGTCATTGGTACGTACATCGCGATTGCTGTTATTGACCTGCCGGTCGCCACCTCCGCGACTGGCGCCACCGCCCGCACGATCACCCCGTGCCTCGGCAACCGGTGCGAGGGCAAAACTGCTTAGGGTCAGAACCGTCAGCGTGATCAGAAACACTTTGCTGAAATACTTGCTCATTTTGCGGCTCCTTTATTTCTTATCCAACGCACGAAGTTCAACCTGTGTCGCGCCCTTGGGCGGCGTGAAGGTGAAAACGCTATTTTTAAAGCTCGGTTTCAGGTTCCAGTCGATCATGGAAACCGATTGTGGACGCGCCTCGTCGCTACGATTGGTAATCACCAGCTTGCGCGGCAGCGGCTGGCTGCCGACTGAAATCCAGATTTGCCAATCGAAATTACCCTGACGAAAGGCATAGTGGTTGCAAAGATCGTCGTCGATAAAGTCCTGCCCGGCGTTCATCGCTGAATCAATGTTGTCCACGGGTGCTTGCGGCGTGCCCCACAGGAACAAGTCAGACAGGGGTAATTGCACTGCATACCTTTCCTCCAGCTTGGTGATCAGCCCACCAATGTTCTCGCTAAAGTCGACCGTCGAATAATATTTTTGCGCAGGGGTGAAGAGCGTGACTTGCTCACCATTGAAGAAAATTTCGCGCGAGGAACGCGCACTCGACATGCGGACGCGGATTTTATTCGGGCGCTGAACATCAAGTTTTGCTGTCGCCGAATGTTGCAGCTTCTGACCATCCATCAGCACGCGCTCACCCGTCAGCTCGTTGGTCACCTGGAAACGCTGCAATGTTTGCAGAAAGCTCCCCATATCCTTGAGCGCCTGCACCGCCGCTGCATCGACCGGGCTCCGCGTCGCCTGGGGCGCACTTGGCGCATCGGTCTGCGCGTAAGCCACTGGTGTCATCAGCGACAGCGCCAAAAACGTTAAAGCCAGTTTTTTGTTCATTGCACTAAATCTCCTAAAACATTGAAGAACAACACCACATACCGAGCACATGACCATCACGCCAAACGCACACCCCAGTGTCATGAAAATTACTTTGAATCGTAAACACGACAGCCTGTCGGGCTTGAGTGTCTAAAGTGAAAAAACTCACCGACCAAGGGCAGTAATGACGATTTATCCGGATGCTGAACAACTCATCCATGAGTTTTTCAGAGTCCTGCTAGGGTGTCACCACCGTCCAGCCTGTCGGGTCAAAGTTCTCCATTTTTGCGCCCAACGTGCTGGAGTCTTCGCCCAAGTTTTTTTCAAACACCGTGCCGTTCTGGTTGACGATAAAGGTCATCACACCGCTCACGCCATAGTCGGCGGGATAGGCCACCATGGCGAAGCCTGCGAGCATACGGCCATTAATCATGTAGTCATACGCGCCACCCGCCGCACCTTCGCCCTGACGGGTGAGGATGCGGAAGTGGTAACCACGGTAGGCATCCCCCTGCTTGTGGCCTTCAAGATAAGCCGAGCTGGCCGCAATCAGCGGGCCGAAGGGACTTTGCTCCTCGCCTTTGGCGACATCCGCAGGCCAATACAAACCATCACGTTGACCGTCTGCGCTGGCCAATTTCTGCGCAAACTCCAGCACTCCGTCGCCATTACGGTCGCGTGCGGCGTATTCACGCTGGGCGCGGACATAGGCGCGCACCACTTCAATGGCGCCAAGTTCATTCGCGCCGATATAGCGGTTCAATAGCTCTTCGGCGCCTTCTTCGGCAGCAAAGCGCCAACGCAGATCGACCCGCACAAGCGGTATGGGAAAAGGCCATGCCTTGTCGCCGATCACCAGCTCCTGGCGATCCGGGGCAAGCTCATGCAGCACGCTTAAGGTTTCCATCGCAGCCAAAATCCTGGCTCGATTGGCGCGTCTGGCGGCCTGGTCGGGCTGGACGAAAAGGTCTTGATACTCTTCGCCAAACAGCTTGAGTATTTGCTCGTTGCCGTCGTACTTGAGCGCGTCCTTGAGTGCCGTTACGGCCTCCTCAGGCGTGGCAAAGGTTTCCTGAGGCGCAGCAAAGGCCGACAGGGGCAAGAGCATGAGCAGCGCCAGCATCATGCGGCGTACTAATGCAAAACTTGAGTTCAATAGGTGCATGGCATTGGCTTCTTTTTGAATAGTGAACATTGAGTGCATCGCAAATACCCCCTTAGCGCCGCCCACCGCCTCGCCCGCCGCCCCCACCACGCGAACCGCCGCCGCCGCGTGATCCACCGGACATGGAGCTACGGCTCGACGCGCCACGCGAGCTGTCTGCGCGGGTTTGACGGCCTGAGTCGTAGCCGCCGAAGGCATCGCCGCCGCCACGACTACCGCCACTGAAGTCGTTATCACGCCCACCGCCGCGCTCTGCGCCGCCGAAATCACCACCACGGCTTTCACTGCGATCGGCGCCGCCACGCTCACCGCCTCGATCACGATCGGCGGCTGGTTGAGTCGATGCTCGCGCCCCTCCTGCACTGCCGCGTGAACCGCCGCTATCACCGACGCGGCTGCTTGAGCGGTTTTTGCCAATGGAGCTACTGACTTGTCCGGGCTGCTTGTTGGATTTCCATGCCGTCTGCCCACCACGATTGCCGCTATTAATGTTGCCACAGATCGGAAGAGCACACGTCTGAACTCCAGTCACGTCAGTCAATC
>CALKWL010000068.1 GCA_938004235.1 uncultured Gammaproteobacteria bacterium | reverse complement strand
CGACCACCTAGATCTACACTCTTTCCCTACACGACGCTCTTCCGATCTCCAGCTCGATGCCGATGACATCGTCCACGCGGTAGGCGCGGAAGCTGGGGCTGTGCAGCAGAGCGGCGACGCACTCGGCAAAGGCGCTGTCATGCGAGGCCACGGTGACGGCGGTGGGCATCCCGGCAGCCACTTCACGTGCGAAGGTGGGGCCGGAAATGATGGCTGGCGCGGCGTGGGTGGGCAGTTCTTCGGCAAACACCTGGTCGAGGCGTTTGGCGCTGCCGCTCTCCAGGCCTTTGCTCGCCCAGGCAATACGTACGCGGCAGGTATCAAGATGGGGGCGCAGCTCGTGCAGAAAGGCGCGAAAGCCGCTGCTGGGAACCACGATCAAAATAAGGTCGGCGCACTCAAGCGCCGCGCCAAGATCGGCGGTGGGCGTGAGTGCGTCGGGAAAGGATGTTTCGGGCAGGTAGCGCGCATTGCAGCGGGCAAGCTGCATGGCGTGCATATGCTCCGGCTTGCGTCCCCATAAGCGCACGCGATGTTGGTTGCGTGCCAGATGGATGGCAAGCGCGGTGCCCCATGCACCAGCGCCCAGCACGGCGATAGATGAGGGATTCGTCATGCTGGACGGATGCCGCGCTTACTGAATGGTGCTGGGGGCGGGGGCTTCGGTTTGCTGCTGCATGTGCTGCATGTAGAGCGCGTCGAAGTTGATCGGCTGGAGTAACAGGCTGGGGAAGCCGCCCTTGACCACCAGGTCGGCGATGGTTTCGCGGGTGAAGGGGAAGAGCTGGGTTGGGCAGATGCTGCCGATAATGTGCCCTAGCTCTGCGCCTTCAAAGCCGACGATGGTAAAAATGCCCGCGTGAGTGACTTCGGCGAGGAAGGCGGTTTCCTGAGCGCCGTTGACGTCGATCGAGGCGGTCGCGGTAATTTTCAGCGCAACTTCATACACGCCTTCGCCCAGTTGATTGCTGGCGTTTTCGACCTGAACGTTGATATTGGGTTGCCACTCGGGGTTGAGGAAAATATGCGGCGTGCGCGGCGACTCAAAGGAAACGTCTTTCAGATAGATGCGTTGCAGGGCGTATTGGCGCGGGGTTTGTTGTGCGTCGGACATGGATGCTTCCTTCAGGAGACTAAGGTTTAAAGACTGATGTGCTGGCTTAGCCACTGCTTGAGCTGGCCAAGCTGCATGGCGCCGCTCACGCGGGCGATTTCGCGTCCGCCGTGGAACAGGGCGAGGGTGGGAATGCTACGGATGCCAAATTGCTGGCCGATGACGGGTTCGCTCTCGGTGTTGACCTTGGCAATCAACAGGCGCGGTTCGAGTGTTTTGGCGGCTTCGTCTAGCACGGGCGCCATCATGCGGCAGGGGCCGCACCACGGTGCCCAGAAATCGACCAGTACCGGTAAATCGCTGCGCGTGATGTAGCGCTGGAAGTTTGCGCCAGAGAGCTCCAGCGGGTGGCCGAGGAATAACGGCTTGCCGGATTTGCCGCATACCGGGTTGGCTGTGAGTTTTTCACGCGGGATGCGGTTGATGGTGCCGTCGTGCGGTGAAACAACATGGACAAAATCAGTCATGCGGGGCTCCTGAGTCTGTGGTCGGGACGATTGATATGGCGCGGAGAGTTTCTGAATCCGACGTGTTTGGTCACGCGTTCAAACCTCATCAGTCCGAATCAATAACATGGCATCAAGAACTCCCTGGCGATCCAGCGCTGCGATATCGCTGTAGCCGCCTACGGGACGTTGGTCGATGAAGATTTGCGGTACGGTGGAACGCCCGGAGAGCGATTCCATCATGTCCCAGGCGGCTGGGTCGCCGTCTACGGAAATGACGGTGTAGTTCACCCCTTTGCGATCAAGCAGCTGCTTGGCACGGATGCAGTATAAGCAGCTGCGGCTGAGGTAAATCCGGACGTCGGCCTGGCTCACGGCGCTTACTTTTTTTTCACCGGCAGGTTTTCATGCTGCCAGGCGAGGATGCCTCCCGCGAGGTTATGCAGTTTGGTGAAGCCCTGTTTGGCAAGCTGGCCGCAGGCGACGCCGGAGCGGTTGCCGCTGCGGCAGTAGATGATGACGGGCTTGTCTTTCCAGGCTTCGATCTGATCGAGCTTCGCACCAAGCTGGCCGAGAGGGATGTGCTTGGCGCCCATCAGATAGCCGGCGCGGAATTCGTCAATTTCGCGTACGTCGAGCAGCAACGGTTCTTCGTGGCTCAACATGCGCGAGGCTTCGGCGGGGTTGATTTCTGAATAGTTGCGGGTCACGCGGGAAAACTCGTTGGCAATAATCATGAAGAGAATACCGACTGCCGCAGCAGTGAGCATCCAGTGGCGTTGAAGAAAGTCGAAAAAATCCATGGGAGCTTACTGTGCGCGGCGCACGCCGAGTTTGGCGAGAATGCTGTCCAGCGGGCAGAAGGTGGTGAAGCCGCTTTGGAACAGGTTGAGGCCGACAAAGGCCGTCAACCAGAGCCAGCTGAGTTTGCTCATGTCAACCTGTCCGGTGACGTGGGCAAGCGCTAGAGTGAGCATAATCATAAAGCCGGCAACGATGCGTACAATGCGATCGGTGGTCATGTGGGTGTTCTCGTGTTGGATGAAAGCGTTGGATTGCTGAAGGGGCAGAAAACATCTTGCATCATGCTGATCAGGCGCAGGGTGCGTGCGTCATTGACGCGGTAGTATACCCGGTTGGCCTCTTTGCGCGAGGCGAGGATGCCCTTGTCGCGCAGGATGGCGAGGTGCTGGGAGATGTTGCTTTGCGTGGTTCCTACCGCATCGACGATGTCCTGGACGCTGATTTCCCGGTCGCCCAGCACGCAGAGAATTTTCAGGCGCAGGGGGTGGGACATGGCCTTGAGCGAGAGCGATGCGCGCTCAATGTCTTCAGCGCGGGTGGATAGCGGCGGGGCGAGGGGAGGGTGGTTTTCGGTCATGACGGATGTATGAGATTTTCAGAATATTCGGATATTACATGGTAATTCGGTTTTTTGGAGCGGGCTTGGCGGCCTCACTGCGCGAGTTTCTGCGGGCGCTTGTGTGGACGGCCATGTTGGGCTGCGGCGCATCCCTGGCGGCGCCTTCGCCTGAGGGCGTGGCTCTGGAGCTTAAGGACGTGCAGCAGGATATCAAGGCCGCGCGCACGCAGCTTGCCGAAGTCGATGCGGAGCGTGACGCTGAGCTTGCGCGCCTGCGCGCGCTGGAAAACCAGCAGGCCGAGGCTGGGCGGGCGGTGTATGCCGCGCGCTTTGCCGTGAATCAAAAGGAAGGCGTGCTAGAGGATCTGCGTGCCCGCCATGCGGCCTTGGATGAGGAGATTGCCGAAGGTTTGGCACAGCTAGATGACAATTTGCGCGCGCTCTACCTGCTGGGCGCAGGGCATGTTCTGGAGGGGGTGCTAAGTCCGGGGGATCGCGCTGACAAGATGCGCGTGGAGGGCTACCTTGCCCAGTTGCGCGCCAGCCGGGTGGCGGCGTTGCAGCAGTTGCGCAGCGCACGTGAAGACAATCTGCGTGTGCAAAAGGAGATGGAGCTTGCTTTGCTTGAGCTCGCTCGCCTGCAACAGGAGGCCGAAAATGAGCAGGCCGCGCTGGATCGTTTGCGTGCGGAGCATGAACAAGCGGTTGACAAGTTGGATGCGCAGCACTCCGCCGGTGAAGCCAAGGTAAGGCAGTTGACGCGGGATCAGCAGAGCCTGGAGCGCACCCTGCGCAAACTGGAGCAGGCTGAGCGTGCCGAGGCGGAGGCTCAAGCCCAGGCTGAGGCTGAGGCTGAGAAAAAACAGCGTGAGGAGGAAGCCGCCGCTGAGCGCAGGCAGGAGGCGCAGGAAAAGCAGCAACGTGCGCAAAAGGCCGAGGCGGAAAAGGCGCGGGAGAGCGCGGTCAAGCGCGCCGCGAACGCATCATCCGATCAATCCTCGCCTGATGAGCCGGCGGAGGATGCGCCTCAGGACGCGCTTGCGGAAAAAAAACCTCAGGCGCGCGCGCCTGAGGATGCCGGAGAGATCCCGGTGCGCGGTCGCAAGGTGCGGGGGTTCAACGAGCCGACCGGCGTGGGTGAGCTGCGCTCGCGCGGGGTGTTTTTTGCTGCGCAGGAAGGCGCGAGGGTGCGGGTTTTGGCGGATGGCAAAGTGGTGTTTGCCGACTGGGTGCGCGGGTATGGAAACCTGCTCATCGTGCAGCATAAGGGCGGTTATCTGAGTCTGTATGCGCAGAATGAAGCGGTATTGAAGTCGGTGGGCGCGCGCGTACGGCGCGGCGAGGTGGTGGCGACGGCGGGACGCAGCGGCGGGGAACGTCAGACCGGGGTCTATGTCGAAGTGCGGCGGGGTGGGCAGCCGATCAACCCCGTGCGCTGGTCGGCTTGGCCGAAAAAATAAATTTCAGTCGCGCTTGAATGCGGTGGGGTTTGACACACTGTTTTGTCGGGGCGGGCTGTTACACTCTTGCACGGCGGGTTTCATTGCTTAGGGCGCTGTTCAAGGTCTGTCCTTGAGAGGTGCGGCAGTTATTGCTCAATCCCAGGTTGGGTAATCAGGCTGTTTGTTGGCTCTGTATGTGCCCCCAGAAAATATTGAATAAGGCTCTAAGAACCTGTTCAAAGTCTCACTGAACGGCGCATTGCGGCTCAAAAAACCGCCTCAAATGCT
>CALKWL010000067.1 GCA_938004235.1 uncultured Gammaproteobacteria bacterium | reverse complement strand
ACGGTGCATATTTCGCCGTTTTTTTAGCCAATAGTCCCTGCTATTGCCGAAAAAACGGCAAAATCTGCCCTCGCTCAGTCAGATTTTCGCTTCGATTCCCAAAATCCGACAGGCTGCTAGAACTTAAACAGTCGGCACGCATTTTCCATCGTGCGCGCTGCCGTCTCTTCCAGCGTCCAGCCGCGCAAGGCGGCAAGTTGTTCGGCAACATGACGCACGTACAGTGGAATGTTCGGCTTGCCGCGATGTGGTACAGGCGCAAGATAGGGCGAGTCGGTCTCAATCAGCAGGCGATCTTGCGGAATCTGCCTGGCCACTTCACGCAACTCGACCGCGCTCTTGTAAGTCAACACACCGGAAAACGAGATATAAAAGCCTAAGTCCAAGGCACGTTTGGCGCTCGCCCAATCTTCGACAAAGCAGTGCATGACGCCGCCGCAATCGCGCGCGCCGGACTCCTCCAGCACGCGCAAGGTGTCCTCACGCGCTTCGCGGGTATGAATAATGACAGGCTTGCCCAACTGGCGCGCGGCTTCGATGTGGATACGGAAACGCTCAATCTGCCATGCAGCGCCCGGCTCGGTACGGTAATAATCCAGCCCGGTTTCGCCGATGGCAACCACGCGCGGATCGCCCCCAAGTTCAAGCAACTGCTCCAGCGTCGGTGAACGCGCAGGTTCCTCATTGGGGTGCACCCCCACGCTCACCGCCGCTTCGGGGTACGGTGCCACCAGCTCGCGCATGGCGGGGTAGCTTTCGAGGTCAATCGCTACGCAGAGCATCCAACCCAGCTCAGCCGCGTGCGCCGCCTGCATAAACTGCGCAAAATCGCCGCCCCAAGGGCTCAGGTCGATACGGTCAAGATGACAGTGGGTGTCGGCAAGAAACAT
The DNA here is from genome assembly GCA_938004235.1 of uncultured Gammaproteobacteria bacterium. GTDB lineage: Bacteria > Pseudomonadota > Gammaproteobacteria > Halothiobacillales > Halothiobacillaceae > Thiofaba. Next base: position 5,405 of record CALKWL010000067.1, on the reverse strand, counting down.
AGGTTCAGATCGTGTAGGTGCGCTGTTCGCTATGCAAACTGCCTGCAAGGTAGTTTTCAATTTTCGCGCGCGTCATGCCGTTGTCGGTTTCGAGAAACTGCACACCCACGCCGGCCGGTCGCCCGCCCTGCGCACCCGCCGGGGTGACCCAGACCACCTTGGCGGCGACGCGCGCCTTTTCCGGGTTATTCATCATGCTCAGAACCAGAAAGATTTCCTGCCCCATGCGCAAGCGGGTTTGACCGGGAAGAAACATGCCGCCATTTTTCAAAAACGGCATGTAGGAGGCGTACAAAGTGGCCTTATCGGGAATGTTGTGTTGCACAATGCCGGATGTCGTGCTCATGCGTGCCCTCCGAGGCGTTGAAAGCGGATTAGAAGTTCCTCGAACAGAAGCTCTTTGTTCAGCGGATGCTGAATCAAACGACTGGCCTCCAGCGCGTAATCATACAAGCCAAACAGCTCGCGCGCATTCAAGCGCGTCGCAAGAGGCACCAGCACGTCAGCATAGTCTCGATTCACAATATCAATTGACGCCTTGGCCTGACCTGCACCATGCAAACGAATCAGGTCGACCAACAGCAGACGGCTCCAGTGCAAGGCCATGGGCCAAGCGTTTTTGTCCAGACTGGCCGCCAGCGCAAGCGGGTTCCCACCCGCCCGCAATAGATGCAGCACAGACTCCAGCCAACGGCTGCGCTGTGCCAGCTGTTCCGGCTCGGCCAGTTCAAGCGCGGCCAGCGGGCGCCCCTCGGCCAGATCCAGCAGGCGCGCGGGAGGCTCGCCCGCAAGCTGCGGTTGCTGCGCAAGCCAGGCCAAGGCGACGGCGCGCTCGGGAACTGGAACCACCCAGCGCTGGCAGCGGCTGCGAATGGTGATCGGCAAGCGTGCTGGATGCGAACTCACCAAAAGCATCAGGGTTCCGAGCGGCGGTTCTTCCAAGGTCTTGAGCAGGCTATTGGCGGCAGCCGGCGTCATAGCGTCCGCCGGGTCAATCACCCCGACCTTGCCATGCTGGAAACTGCTGCTCAGGTAAAGATTGGCGCAAAAATCGCGCACGGCATCGATCTGAATGGTTTTGGACTTTTCCTTGCCTTTGGCAGCCTCGTCCTCCCCTCCCTCTTTATCCCTGGCCTCCTTATCCTTGGGAGCCAGCAGGCTGAAATCCGGATGCGCCCCCGCCAGAAAAGGCCGGCAGGCGGCGCATTGGCCACAAGCCTGACCATCCTCAGCCGGACGATGACATAGCACAGCCTGCGCCAAACGCATGGCCAGTTGATGCTGCCCCAGCCCCGGCTCGCCGCTCAATAGCAATGCGTGCGGCATACGCCCCTGGACGCGCAGGGCATGAAAGCGTGCGAACACCTCATGCAGCCAGGGATAAAGCGGCGTGATCACGCTTGCCCCGTCCACAAGGCAGCAAAAAAGTGCTCGACTTCAGCCAGCATCTGAGCCTGCACCGCGTCCTGCGGCTTGGCCGCGTCCAAAACCACGAAGCGATCAGCCGCCGCAGCCGCCTGCGCCAGAAAACTTTCGCGCACGCGCTCGAAAAAGGGGCGGCCTTCGTGTTCGATGCGATCTTCCGGCTCGCCTCGGCTGCGCATCCTCGCCAGTCCGACATCCACCGGCGTGTCAAACAGCAGGGTCAAATCGGGGCGCAAATCGTCCTGCACAAAAGTCTCCAGCCAGGCAATACTGGCCTTATCCAGACCGCGCCCGCCGCCCTGATAGGCGTAGGACGAACTGGTGAAACGGTCGGAAATCACCCAGGTCCCCGCCTCCAGCGCCGGACGGATGACCTGCGCCACATGCTGGGCGCGCATGGCGAACATCAGCAGCAACTCAGCCTTGAGCTCCATACCGGCATAGATCGGATCAAGCAGGACAAAACGCAAGGCCTCACCCAATGGCGTCCCTCCGGGCTCACGCGTACGGATGACGCTCAGGCCGCGCGCCTCCAGCATTTGTTGCAGGCTGTGTAAATTGCTCGACTTCCCCGCACCCTCGCCGCCTTCCAAAACAATCAATCGTCCACGCTGCATGTTTAGTTTTGTCCTGAAATGTATCGCCTGACCGCGCGATTATGCGCGTCCAGTGTCTCCGAAAACACATGCCCGCCGCGACCATCGGCGACAAAATACAGCGCCGTCGTCTTTTCCGGGTGCATGACCGCACGCAGGGCTTCTTTGGATGGCAGAGCAATCGGCGTCGGCGGCAGACCCGTGCGCGTGTAGGTATTCCACGGCGTATCCCGCTCCAGATCGCGGCGGCGCAGGTCGCCGTCAAACGCCGCGCCCAGGCCATAAATCACCGTCGGATCCGTTTGCAGCTTCATGCCTTTGCGCAAACGATTCATGAACACCCCGGCGATTCTAGCGCGCTCGGCGGCCACACCGGTTTCCTTTTCCACAATCGAAGCCAAAATCAAGGCCTGCTGCGGCGTTTGCAGGGGCAAACCAGGATCGCGCTCCGCCCAAAGCTGTGCCAGCGTCTCCTGCATGGCCTCGTGCGCCCGTTGCAAGACATCCAGGTCGCTGTCGCCGCGGCTAAACACATAAGTTTCGGGCATGAAATTCCCCTCAGCGATGCCCCCCGAATCGCCGAGGGCGCGCATCAATGCGTCTGCACGCAAGGCAAAGCCATCCTGCGCCAGCGCCGGATGCTGCGCCAGTTTGTCGCGCACATCCTCCAACGTCATGCCCTCGACCAGGGTGACCCTGTGCTGGATGCCCTGCCCACTGGCCAGCATACGCAGCAATCCGCTCGGCGTCATACCCGGGTCAAGCCGGTATTCACCTGCGCGCAAGCGCCCGGCATTACCATCCAGGCGCGCCAGAATGCGCCAGCGCCAACGGTCAAGCTCTGACCAGGCCAAAGTCGGCGCCAGATCATCCAGCACATCGCCGAGACGCGCCCCACGCTCCAGGCTGATGCACAAGGGCTCGGACAAAGGCAGGATGCTGGCCGCGTAGCGCTGCACGTCCCTGTGCACGCCCCATAGTGCTCCCCCTGCCAAAACCGCCAGCAGCAGCAAGGCCAACACCAGGCGCGCCCAGAAAACCTTGCCCAACCACCTCATGATTGCCTCCGGAGCACACGCGTCAAGTCCTGAGTCAGCTCACCACACGGCCATTCACGATAAGCATGCAGTGACCGTACCGGACGGATGCCATGCAGGCTATTGGTCAGAAAGATTTCATCCGCCGCCAGCACATCTCCCAGACGCAAGCGCGCTTCCTCGACCCCCAAACCCAGACGGTCGGCACAGGCCATGACCTCGGCGCGCATCACGCCCGCCACGCCGCAATGATCGAGGCATGGCGTGAACACGCGTCCATCCTTGACGATAAACACATTACTGGCCACCGCTTCAATCAATTCGCCTTGCGTATCGAACAACAAGCCCTCGGCAATTTCAGGGTCGCGCCACTCGGCGCGCGCCAGCACGTATTCCAGACGATTCAAATGCTTCATCCCCGCCAAAGCGGGTTGACGCGCCAGGCGCAGATCACAAGTGCGCACGCGTACGCCCGGTGAAAGCTTGGTCAAATCGGGCACAGGCTGCGGGTAACGCAGCAGCATCAACCTCGGCTCGGCGTTTTCTGGCGGCGCATAGCCTCGCCCCCCGCTGCCCCGGGTCAAAATCAACTTGAGCACACCGGCGCCCAACTCATGTGCGGCTTCCCTTAACGAAGCTTCTAGTTCGGACAAGACAGGCAAATCAATCGCTAAACGCACTGCCCCCGCACTCAGGCGGCTCAGATGGCGCGGCAACAGACGGATCCCTCCACCAACCACGGCCATGGTTTCAAACAGGCCGTCGCCGTAATGCAGGCCGCGATCGGACAGCGGCAAGCGATCGAGCCAGTGCATCAGCTCGCCCCAAGGCCAAGGGCGCGCAGCAGTCCGCGCGCCTTGGCGCGGGTTTCCGCAAGCTCGGCCTGAGGCTCGGAGTCGGCCACGATGCCCGCCCCGGCGCGCAGCACAAAATCGGCGCCATCCAGTTGCAGCGTGCGGATCAGAATATTGCTGTCGAGCGAGCCATCACGGTTCAGATAACCCAGACTGCCGGTGTAAGCATCACGTGGCACCGCCTCCAGTTCGGCCAGAATCTGCATGCAGCGCACCTTGGGGCAGCCGGTAATCGTGCCGCCGGGAAACATGGCCGCCAGAACCTGCCCCGGCGTGACACCCTGGCGCAGCTCGGCGCGCACATTCGACACAATGTGATGCACATGGCGGTAACTTTCGATCACCATGCACTCATCCACCCTGACCGTGCCCGGCCTGGCTACCCGTCCCAGATCATTGCGTTCCAGGTCGAGCAACATGATGTGCTCGGCGCGCTCCTTGGGATGAATGATAAGTTCAGCCTTAAGCGCCGCATCCTCATCGGCATCCAGGCCGCGCCGCCGGGTTCCGGCAATCGGGCGGGTTTCGATGACGCCATGCCGCGAGGACACCAGGCGCTCAGGCGAGCTGGACACGATAGCCTGCCCCTCGACATGCGCCAGGGCGGCAAACGGACCGGGATTGTTCTGCGCCAGTTGCGTAAACAACAGGGCAGGCTCCACGGCGGACACAAAGCGTCCGCGCCACGCCCGCGACAAATTCGCCTGGAAAATATCCCCGGCGAAAATGTACTCGCGAATGCGCTCCACACCGTGCAGAAATGCCTCCACGTCGTCCTCGAACAACGCGAAATCCGGTAAGGTTGCGCTGAGCGCCTGCGTTTCAAGCTGCTGGATATCCTCAAGGCACTGTGCCCACAACGCTGGCGTTGCACCTTCTTCCACCCACCAGGCCGTCTGCTCAAGATGGTCGTAAATCAAGGCCGCCGGGCAGCGTTCGGCATAGGCCACCGGCAGAGCGCGCTCATCGCGGACTTGCAGGCTTGCGACTGTCGGCTCCAGCACCTGCGCAAACTCATAGCCCAGATAAAAAAACCAGCCGCCATGAAATGGCAGCCCATGCGTTTCGGCCTCAGTCTGCTCAGGAATGCGCTCGGCCTGCCACCAGGCATCAAGCGCCTGCAAAAAATCGCCAGACACGGGTTGCCCATCTCGCCGGCAATGCTGCCCATCAAAACGCAGGCGAGAGACAGGAAACGCCAACAGCAGGTCAAACCGTCCCTGCGCCGTGCCATGCGCCGAGGAAGCCAGCAGATGAGGATAGCGTTCAGGGTGAGCGCGTTGCAGGGCAAGAAAATCCGGCGCAGCCTCAAGGCGGTGAATGCTAAGCGCAGCCGCCCCTTTGACAGACTCTGTGTTACCCATTAAACCCGCCGAAACGCCAAGGTGCCGTTGGTGCCGCCAAAACCAAACGAATTGGACAGCACGCAGTCCATGCGCATCTCGAGATCGGAAGAGCACACGTCTGAACTCCAGTCATGTCAGTCAATCTCG
>CALKWL010000066.1 GCA_938004235.1 uncultured Gammaproteobacteria bacterium | reverse complement strand
AGATTGACTGACGTGACTGGAGTTCAGACGTGTGCTCTTCCGATCTATGAATCGTTTCCCCGGTATTTTTTCAATTTATCCATCTAGTTTATTGATGGTTTTTTTGTATCCGATGGCCGTTGGCGCCTTTGCGAGCCGTCTTGATTCAAGCCGATCGTCTGTTCGACGAGACTTTGAATAGGTTCTAGGCCGTCGGGCGAGCCCGTAAACGGTTCTGAGAGTTGGGTGGGGCGATTTGCTAAGGGTATAAAAACCATGAAGCATGAAACGGGTTTGATTTATGATTGAATGCGGCGTGCGGCTAAACACACATAACGTAAAAAGCATAAGGGGAGTCTATGTTGACATCTGAAAACCAGCCCGATCGCGGGCGTCGCAATTTTTTGCTGGGCAGCGCGGCAATGGCGGCAACTCTGGCGGGTCTGGAGACCGCCGTGGCCGGTATGAGCAGCGACAAAAATGTGCATGTGGTCATCGTCGGCAGCGGCTCGGCGGGCATCAGTCTGGCTAACCGACTGTCGCGCGCCCTGCCTAACGGCAAGGTCACGGTCATCGACCGCAAGGAGCCGCACTACTACTGGCCGGGTCTGACCTTGGTGGCGACCGGGCTGTGGCCGAAGGACAAGGTGGTGCTGGCCAATGCCGATTTCCTGCCTTCGAACGTCACCTGGATCAAAGAGATGGTCAAGACCTTTGATCCGCAGAACAACACTGTGGTGACCGATGCCGGTCAAAAAGTAAAGTACGACTTCATGGTGGTGGCCATGGGCACCGAGTACAACTACGGCGCGATTCAGGGCATGGATGTTAAGGCCATCGGCACCAACGGTCTGGCGAGCGTGTACCACAGCCCGGAGAAAGCAGCGGCCTCGTGGACGGCGATTCAGAAGTTTGTCAACGAAGGCGGCAAGGGCGTTTACACCCTTCCGGCCACCCCGATTCGCTGCGCGGGCGCGCCGCTGAAAATGACCTTCCTCACCCTGGATCGCATCAAACAGGCGGGGACGCAGGATAAGGCGAAGATCGAATTCCACTCGGCGCTCGGCATCGTGTTTGGCTTGCCGTATTTCAACGATTTCACCATCAACCGCTGGAAGGAGCAGGGCGTTCCAACCAACCTCAAATCCAACCTGAAAGCCGTGGACATTGGCGCGCGCAAGGCCGTGTTTGCAACGGAAAAAGGCGATGTCGAAGTGGCTTATGACCTGTTGCACGTCGTGCCGCCGATGCGTGCGCCAGAGGCCGTGCGCACCTCGGAACTGGCGTGGAAGGAGGGCAATTTTGCCGGCGGCGGTTGGCTGGCGGTGGATAAGGGGACGCTTCAGCACACCGACTTCCCGAATATTTTCGGCTGCGGCGATGTGAATGGCACGCCGCGCGGCAAAACTGCCGCAACCGTCAAGCTGAGCGTGCCGGTGGTGACCGCCAACCTGCTGTCCGTGATCGACGGCAAGGATCCGGCCGTCATTTTCAATGGCTACACCTCCTGCCCGCTGCTCACGCGTTTTGGCTCGGCCATGCTGATCGAGTTCGATTACGAGGGCAAACTCACGCCGACGTTCTCCTTTATTGATCCGAAACAGGAATCCTGGTTTGCCTGGGTAATGAAAGAGCAGATGCTCAAACCCACTTACCTTGAAATGCTGCAAGGTCATGTTTAATCACGAGGAGAGAGTTTTTGTATGAATAATCTGAATTTGATGTTCTGGATGATGATCGGCTGGATGCAGCAAAACCTGATGCTGGTCGTCACCTTGGTTGTACTGGCGGTGCTGGCTTATGGCGCGCTGGCGTTGTCGCGGCGCAAATGGTGGAGCATGGGCGCGCTGCTTGGCGGTCTGCTTGCCGCCGTGCTGGTGACCGCCGTGATGGCGTTGAGCCTGCCTGCGCTGACCGGCTCTTCGCTGGGTCAAGTCACTTACATCACCGACTGGGTCATGCTGGTGCTGATGGCGGCAGGCTTCGGCGGCGTGGCTTTTGTCATCGTCTATCCGCTCTTGGTGTTGACGCAGAAGAAAAAAACCTGAGTTCATCGCCGGTCGGCGTACTTAGGGAAACGCTGATTTATTCAGCGTTTCCCGCTTGGGGCAGGATGCCTCAACACGATCAAAGACGTAAGCCTTTGATTCGTGAGCGCTTATCGCGGGCGTGTACCGCGATGAGAGCGCTGATTTATTCCATGGATGGAATAAATCAGCATTTACTTAGATGAGCAGCGCGCCGCACCAATGCCGCGTCATTCAATGATGCGCGCATGGTGCGGCGGTTTTTTTGCGGCTTGCCAAACGCGCGTCGACGCCTCCAGCTGCGCCGTTGTGTTTTGGCGTCATGCGCAAGTGGCGATCCTTGGGAGAATTGACTACTCTCGTGCGAGAGCCGGATGCCATGCAACGCGCTTGACAGGTTTCAGGGGTGTGATCTTCAACATCGTTGGGGGGCGCGGGATGAAACAGATGATGGTCGGGCTGTTGTTCGCTCTGTTGATGAGCGCCCCATGCGTTGCAGCAGAAATTACCGAAACCTTGCCTGGCGGCATGAAGGTGACGGCAGATTATCGCGCGGTGGCCGAGGGCGCTCCTTCGGTCGTGGTGCTGCATGGTTTTCTGGTGACGAGAAGCTTCCCCATTGTGCAGACCTTGCTGGCCGAGCTTTCTGCCGGGGGCTATAACGTGCTTGCGCCGACCTTGAGTTTGGGCATGAGCTACCGGCGTTCCGGTTTGGCATGTGATGCCGTTCACACCCACACGCATGAGGATGATCTGGCGGAGGCGGCCTTTTGGGTGGGCTGGTTGGCGCGCCGCACCTCAGGCCCCATTGTTCTGGTCGGGCACTCCTTCGGCAGCGCCCAGTGGCTGGGTTATCTGGCGCAAGGTCCGCACCCGCGCGTGGCGGGGTTGATCGGCATGAGCATGAGTTATGTTGGCGCCTCGGGGGAGCGGCTCGATCCGCGCGAGATCGAGCTGGCCGAAAGGCGTTTGGGCGAGGGCGATTTGTCGTTGGGACGTTATCATCTGATTTACTGTCACGGTAATTACACGTCCACGCCGAGGGGATATCTGTCATACGCCCGTGCGCAGCGCAATGAAGTTCTGACCTGGGCGCGTGCCTCAAGCCTTCCGCGAGTAGCGATCATGGGCGGGGACGATCAACGTTTTGGAGCCGATTGGGTGCAGGATATGCAGCGTGTTGGAGTACAGGTGCAGGTGATTTCTGGAGCCAGCCATTTTTTTGACGGGACGTTTGAATTCGATCTGCTTGATGCGGTCAACCGCGCCCTGATCGACATGAAGGTTGTGCCATGATGCGTCCACCCGCGGATGCGTCCGTCTTTGCAGGCTTTCCGTGATACGCCCCGCGCGCAGCCTGCGTACTTACACCTTGCTGATGCTTGGTGTCAGTGCGCTTGTGCTCGCTGTTTTGACCTGGCGTATGCTTGATCGCCTGCACATTATCGAGCAGACCCAGATCCAGGAAGAAAACGTTGCCGCGCAGCTTGAGTTTGAACGTGCGGTGGAAAACACCCTGGCGCAGATTTCCGGGTTGGCGGAGCAGATTGCCGGTTGGGATGAGGTGGGACAACAGTTTGAATCGCCGACTTATTACACCTATTGGCGCGATAATCGCGCGACCGCCCAAGGGCTGTGGCCGGCGTATGTGCGTGGTTTGGAGCTGTACGATCGTCAAGGAGGGGTGCTCTCCGCGTACAAGTCCAATATGCCGCACCGCTTGCCAGCCGGGCAGGACGCCCAGTTCATGGTGACGGATGAGGGCAAACTTTGTCTCCTGCGTTTTGTTGAGGTCAGAAGGCCGGATGATGCCCTGTTCGTTTCGATGGGCAGCGTGGGCATGCGCGTGGACTTTCTTCAAGCGATGCGCAGTCTGCATCGCTTTGCCTATCTCGATCCTGAAAGTCTGGCGCTCAAGCCGGGGTATGCGGGCGTTTACCCTTCGGGCATGGCGGTCGAAATGATCGCTTTTCAGAGCCGAAAAATGGCCTGGAGCTCAGGCTTGCCCAGCTTGGTGCGCCAGACCTTGGGACAATTCCTGCTGGCGTTTCTGGTGCTGATTGCATTGCACTATCTCCTGGTGACCAGCCTGTTCACGCGCCCCCTGCGTCAGCTGCGCGATGAGCTTGAGCATTTGCGCCAAGGGGGCGCGGCGCGGCCTGCGCCGCGCGAGTGGATGCCCGTGCGCGAACTGCATGAGGTGCGCGAGGCGCTGCATGACTATCGGCGCTCGCTTGAGCTTGCGCATCATGCGCTGGATCAGACCAATGCCCAGCTCTGGCGCGAGGCGCACATTGACGCCTTGACGGGCGTATATAACCGCCGCGCTTTCGAAGAGGTCTGGGCTGGCGTACAAAGCTGTGAGTTTGACGCGCCGTTGGCGATTATTCTGATCGACTGCGACTTCTTCAAATCCATCAACGATACCTACGGGCACGCCGTGGGTGATGCCGTGTTGCGCGAAATCGCCAGCCGGGTGAGTGGTGAGCTGCGTCATGACGAGTTGCCTTACCGCCTCGGCGGGGATGAGTTCCTGATTATCTTGCAGGGGGCGAGCGAAGAGCAGGCGGTACGCGTTGCCGAGCGTTGCCGTCTGGCTGTGGATGCCGCTCCGGTGGAGTCTCTCGGCATCAAGGAGCGCTTGCGTATCAGTGTCGGCGTGGTGGCTAGCGGCTCGCCGTGCAAGGATGCACCCGAACTATTGCGCCGTGCGGATATGGCGATGTATGCCGCCAAGCGCGGCATCGGCGAGCGCAAGGTGGTGGTGTTCGATGAAAAACTGGGTGTGCAGCCGCAGGCGTCGAGCCGCGTGGTGTCCGCGGTGATCGAGGCGATTGAGGGCGGCTTGGGTATTGCCATGCACTACCAGCCTATCGTGCGCACGGCGACGGGGACGACAGCCTATTTCGAGGCCTTGGCGCGCATCGAGGATGCGGCGGGGGTGATTGAAGCCGATGAAATATTCCAGGTGGCTGCGCGCCGCCAGCTGCAAACGCCGCTGGATCTGGCGATTCTCAGCAGTGTTGTGCGGGATTTGGAGGCGGGCATGATTCCGCAGGGTTCCGGCGTATCCATCAACTTTGACGGCGCCTCGATGACTGATGCCGGGGTGGTGCGCGCGTTGGACGCATTGATTCCCTATGCAGTGCATTATGCGATTGTGCTGGAAATTACCGAGACGTCGCTGATTTCGCGCTTTGATCATTTGAACGAGGTTCTGGCAGGCTATCGCTCACGCGGTCTGCGTATTGCGCTGGATGATTTCGGCAGCGGTTATTCCTCCCTGCGCTATCTGGCGCATATGCCGGTGGATATCGTGAAGCTTGATCGTAGCCTGATCGAGTCCTATGACCAGGATCAGGCCTCCAGTCGCATGGTGGCGCATGTCATCGAAATGCTGGCCGATTGCGGTTTTGACGTGGTTGCGGAAGGTATTGCCACGGAGCGGCAGCGTCAGGCGTTCGCCGGGCTGGGGGTTGCTTACATGCAGGGCTGGCTCTTCGGTCACGCCGTACGACCGCCTGCCGGATAAGCGACGGCCGAGAGCTTATGAAACGATCCCCTCATCTACTGCGGCTAACCCAGGACGAGCCGAGCGCCTCTCCCGCGAAGCGGGCTTCCGGCATGGATGCCGGAAGGGTGCTAGGCCAGGACGCGCCCGGCGGTGTTGCGGGAACCCCAAAAGTCGCTCACGTAGGCTCGGCTACGCTCGCGATTTTTTGCATCCCGCGCCTTGCCGGACACGCCCTGGATTACCCTCGCGACGGCGGGGGATCGTTTCACAAGCTCTAACCCATGGCTTCCCTGATTTTGCTCAACAAGCCCTTTGATGTGCTGTGCCAGTTTACAGATGGTGAGGGGCGGCAGACGCTGGCTGACTTTGTCGATCAGAAAGGCTATTACCCGGCAGGACGGCTGGATCGGGACAGCGAGGGGCTGGTGGTTTTGACCAATGAGGGGCGCTTGCAATCGCTGATTGCCGACCCGAAACACAAGCTGGCCAAAACCTATCTTGCGCAAGTCGAAGGCGAGGTGACGGATGAGGCGTTGGCGCAGTTGGCGCGCGGCGTACAGCTCAATGACGGCCTGACGCTGCCCGCCGGGGCGCGGCGAGTGGATGAGCCCGCTTGGTTGTGGCCGCGCACGCCGCCGGTGCGCTTTCGCCAGGCGATTCCGACCTCCTGGCTGGAGCTGACTCTGCGCGAGGGGCGCAATCGTCAGGTGCGGCGCATGACGGCAGCTGTGGGCTTTCCGACTTTGCGCCTGATCCGTTGGGCGGTGGGCGACTGGACTTTGCAGGGTTTGGTGCCAGGGCAATGGCGTTTTGCCGACGTGGAGGGTATGTTGCCCAACCTTGCTTCCAAAACACATTCCCCCCGCTCGCCGCATGACCGTTCCCGATCTTTCCGTACTTTCAAAGCAACTCGATAACTGCCTGGCGCGTGATGCTCATGCGCTGCGCTCGCGCCTGCACGGGCTGAAAAAACGTGCGGCCAAAGGCTTGCCGATTGATAAGGGTTTGGCCGATCTTGAGGCGCAGATTACCGCCTCGGCTCAGGCGGTGGCGGTACGTCAGGCGGGCGTGCCGCCGATCCGCTATCCCGAAGACTTGCCGGTGGTGTTGCGCCGTGAGGAAATCCTCGCTGCGCTGACCAAAAATCAGGTGCTGATTCTGTGCGGCGAGACGGGCTCGGGCAAGACCACGCAGTTGCCGAAACTGGCGCTGGAAGCCGGGCGCGGCGTGCGCGGCCTGATTGGTCATACCCAGCCACGCCGCATTGCCGCGCGCTCGGTGGCCAGCCGCATTGCCGAAGAGCTGGACACGCCGTTGGGCGAGAAGGTCGGCTATCAGGTGCGCTTTGCCGGGCAGGTGAGCGATGCCACCCTGATTAAAGTCATGACCGACGGCATTTTGCTGGCCGAAATCCACAGCGATCCGCTGCTTTCGCGTTATGACACGCTGATTATCGACGAGGCGCATGAGCGCAGCCTGAATATCGATTTTTTGCTCGGTTTTTTGAAACGCCTGCTGCCCAAACGCCCGGAACTCAAGCTGATTGTGACCTCGGCCACGCTGGATGTGGAACGCTTCAGTGCACACTTTGACGGTGCAGAGATTATGTCGGTCGAGGGGCGCACCTATCCGGTCGAGATGCGCTATCGCCCGGTGCAGGGCGATGATGACGACCGCGATCGTGATTTGCCGCGCGCGCTGCTGGATGCGGTGGACGAGCTGGCCTTGGAGGGCGCGGGCGATATTCTGGTGTTTTTCGATGGCGAGCGCGGTATCCGCGAGGCGGAGGAAGCGCTGCGCAAGCATCCAGTGCCGAAGCATCTGGGCATGACCGAGATTTTGCCGCTGTATGCGCGTCTGTCTGCCGCCGATCAGGCGCGGGTATTCCAGAAGCACAATGCACGGCGGATTGTGCTGGCGACCAACGTGGCAGAAACCTCGCTGACGGTGCCGGGGATTCGTTATGTGATTGATACCGGACTGGCGCGGGTGTCGCGTTTTTCAGCGCGTGCCGGGGTGCAGCGTTTGCAGGTCGAGCCGATCAGCCAGGCGGCGGCGCGCCAGCGGGCGGGTCGTTGCGGGCGATTGGGGCCGGGCATTTGCATTCGCTTGTATGGCGAAGATGATTTCAATCAGCGCCCGGCGCATACCGATCCTGAAATTCTGCGCACCAATCTGGCGGCGGTGATTTTGCGCATGGAAAGCCTGCGGCTTGGGCATGTGGATGATTTTCCATTTTTGGATCGGCCGGACGGGCGCCAGATCAAGGCCGCGTATGACCTGCTGTTTGAGTTGCAGGCGGTGGATGAGGCGCGGGTGCTGACTCCGCTGGGCGCGCAACTGGCGCGCTTGCCGGTCGATCCGCGCTTGGGGCGCATGTTGCTGGCAGGGGAAAAAGACGGCTGTCTGGCTGAGATGTTGGTGATTGTCAGCGGTTTGTCGGTGCAAGACCCGCGTGATCGCCCGCCGGAACGCCAGCAGGCCGCCGACCAAGCCCATGCGGCCTGGAAAAATGCCAGTTCGGATTTTTTGAGTCTGCTGGCGCTGTGGCGCTGGTATGAAGAGCAGACGCGCCATCTTTCACAGGCCAAGTTGCGCGCCGTGTGCGAGAAAAACTTCCTTTCCTATGTGCGTATGCGCGAGTGGCGCTCCCTGCACCAAGAGTTGCGCGGCGTGTTTCACGAGGACGGCGTGCATGAAAACGAGGCGGCGGTGTCGGAGGATGTGGTGCATCGGGCGGTGATGACCGGCTTGCTTGGGCATCTGGCGTTGCGGGATGAGGAAAAACGCAAGACCAACCCGGCGCAGGGCAAGGGGCGGCCGGAGCCGCAAAGCTATTTGGGGGTGAAAGGGCGCAAGTTGGCGATTCATCCTGGCTCGGCGCTGGTGAAATTGCCGCCAAAATGGTTGATGTCGGCGCAATGGCTGGAAACCACGCGTTTGTGGGGCGCGACCAATGCAGCGATCAATCCGCGCTGGATCGAGCCGCTCGCCAGGCATTTGCTGACCCGCGAGGTCAGCGAGCCGCATTATCAGACGGATTCCGGGCGGGTGGCGGCGTTTGAGACTTTGAGTCTGTACGGCTTGCCGGTGGTGGTGCGGCGAGCGGTGAATTACGCGGCGATTGACCCGGCAGGCTCGCGGCGGATTTTTGTGCGCGAGGGGGTGTTGGGGGCGCTGGATGCCGATGCGGCGAGTGAGGAGCGCGCCCGCCTTCCCTGGGAAACAAGCCCCTTCATTCATCACAATGTCGCTTTGATCGCCGAAATTCAGGCGCTGGAGGCCAAGGCGCGCAGGCCGGATATTCTGGTGGATGATGAGGTGCTGTGTGCCTTTTTTGAGCGCAATCTGCCGCCGGAGGTGGTGGACGGGGTGACGCTGGCGGCGGCGTTGCGGCGTGACAAGACGCTGGATGCGCGTTTGCGGCTTACCCGCGAGATGTTGATGCGGCATGAGGCCGAGGCGGTGCAGGGCGGGCGTTTGCCGGATCGTTTGCGCCTGGGCGAGATCGAGGTCAGCTTGCGCTATCACTTTGCGCCGGGGGCGGAGGATGACGGTGTGACGGCGACGCTGCCGCTGGCGGAGTTGAATCGGCTGGACGTGCAGGCCGCCGAATGGCTTGTGCCGGGCTTGTTGCAGGAGAAAATCGAGGCGCTGATTCGCGCCTTGCCGAAAACGTTGCGGCGGCATCTGGTGCCTGCGCCGGATGTGGCCAGGGCGCTGGTGGAGCGCCTGACGGAAGGGCTGGCGGACTGGCCGCCGCCGGGCAGTTTGCCGCAGCGTTTGTCGCAGGAGGTGCAGCGCATGTTGGGCGCGCAGATTGAAGCTGACGCATGGCCGCTGACGGAGGTTGAGCCGCATCTGCGTTTGCGCGTGGAGTTGGTGGATGATGCGGGCGAAATACGTGGCAGCGGGCGCGATCTTGCCGCGATGCAAGACGCGTTGGGCGGCGCGGCCAAGCGGGCGTTTGTGCAGCGTTTTGAGACGCGCAAGGGGCTGGTGGACTGGGATTTTGCGGCATTGCCGGAGGTCACGCTGGTGGATGTACCGGGGCAAGGGCAAGCTCAATCCACCACGGTTTACCCGGCCTTGATCGACGCGGGCGAGAGTGTGACCTTGCAACCGATGGACACGGCTGAGGCGGCGGCGCAGGCCACGGCGAACGGGTTGACGCGCTTGTTTGTGCTGGCGGCTCAGGCCGAGGTCAAGGCGCTCAAACGCGAGGTGGCGCGCGACAATGCCTTGTGTTTATTGTATTCGGCCTTGCCTGCGCTCAAGGGGGTGGATAAGCCGTGCGCCGACATGCAGGATGAAGTGGTGTGGCGTGTGGCGCGGGCGGTGTTTTTAGAGGACAGGTCGCCCGGCGATTGGCCGCGTGAGCCGGAGGCGTTTGCGGCGCGGGTGGCCTTGTGTCGTCCGCGTTTGTACGCCGAGGGTTTGGAGGCTTTGCGCCGTTTGCGCGCGGTGTTACAGGCGGTGCAGACTTTGCAGGGCGAGCTGCAACAGGCGGCGAGTGCGCATGCTGTGGCGGTCAAGGATATGCGGGCGCAGTTGGCGAGATTGTTTGCACGGGACTTCATTCGTCGCACGCCGCCTGCATTGTGGAAGCGCTTGCCGGTGTATGTGCAGGCGGCGAGCAAGCGGCTGGAGCGGCTGAAACAGAACCCTGAGCGCGAGCGCCAGGCGCGCGCGCAGTTAGAGCCGGTGTTGGCGCGGGGGGCTAAACTCAAAAGCGTGCCGGATGAATTGACCATGATGCTGGAGGAATGGCGGGTGCAGCTGTTTGCGCAGGAATTGAAAACCGCCATGCCTGTGTCGCTGGCGCGGGTGAATGCCTTGTTGGAGGCAGCGGGCGGATGAAGCGCTGGCCTGCGCTTGTGGTTGCGCTGTTGTGCTTTGGCACGTCGGGCGTGTGGGCGAATGAGAATGAGTGGTGGTTGGAGTCAGGTGCGGAGCCTACAGTCGAGGCTGCCCCCCTCTCCCCCAGCCCTTCTCCCGCGAGGGGAGAGGGGAGTGAAATTCAGCCTTCCCAGGTGGGGGATGATGGGAAAATCCCTCCGTCAGCGGAGGCTGCGAAGCCTGCCGAAGGCGACGCCGAGCCATCCGGCACACGCGAGGTCGAAGTCGTGCTGGTGGGTCTTCCCGAGTATTTACAGGCCGATGTGCTGGCTTCGTTGACCGTGCAGCGGCAGCGCAAAAGCCCGTATCTGGATGATCTTCTGGTCGGCAATCTGGCGCAGCGCGCCGAGGAGGAAGCCGCGGAGGCCATGCAGGCCTCCGGGTTTTACCGCGCCCAGGTTCGCGCCGATCTTGAGGGCACGCCAACCGGCTGGCGCCTGACCCTCATCATCACGCCGGGGCCGATTGTGCGTATCGCCTCGGTGGATGTGGTGCTGTTGGGCGGTGCGCTGGAGCAAAAGCGGGTGGTGAAATTCGGCAAGACTTTCCCGCTGGTGGTGAACGCGCCGCTGGTGCATGCGCCCTATGAGGACTTCAAGCGCAACTGGCTGCAACTGGCGCAGGATGTGGGTTATCTGGATGCGGCCTATACCCGCCACGAGATTGTGGTGAACCCTGAAACCGATACCGCGCAGGTGTTTTTGACCCTGGAGAGCGGTACGCGCTACCGTTTTGGCGCGACCCGTTTCGATCAGGCCGGGCCGATGATTTTTGAGTCGGCGCTGCTGGAGGGCTATGTGCCGTGGAAGGAGGGCGAGCCCTACCGCGTGTCGCGCCTGCTGGAGTTTCAGCGCACCCTGTCGGACACGCAGTTTTTCGAGCGCATGGAGGTTTCGCCCACGCCCAACCGCGAGACGCATACCGTGGATGTGACGGCGGGCCTGAGCACGCGCAAGCAGACGCGCTATGCCTTCGGCGTGGGCTATGGCACGGATACCGGGGCGCGCGCGTCGGCGGAAATGGAGCGACGTTTTTTGGATGCACGCGGCGACCGTTTTCACGGCAAGCTCACGCTTTCGGAGCGCGATGTGCAGGCCGATCTGGAGTTGCGCCGCCCCTGGATCAAGCCCTTGGCGGGCACGGAGCGCCTGTTTGGCATCGAAGACTTCGAGATCGGCGGTACGCCGCGCACGGATTTTTTCTCCGTGGCGCTGCGCAGTCGGCTGGAAGAGCTGGACGATGTGGACACCAATACCTTGTCGCTGCGCATGTCGGCGAATGACGTCAAAGGCGCATGGCGGCGGCAGGCACGTCTGGTGATGCTGTATGAGCAGGACGAAATTACCAATGCGCCGAATCTGTACGGCCATATGCTCATGCCCGGGCTGTCGGTGCTGTATCGACCCAAGGTGTGGGGGCGGCGCACGCTCTGGACTTGGGACGCGGATGTGCAAAGCACGCTGGGTTCGTTGGTGTCCAGCACCTGGCTTACCCAGGTGCGGGTCAACGGCGGCCTGACCCTGCCCGTGCGCGAATTCGATCAGCTGCTGTTGCGCGGCAGTCTGGGGACGAGCGTGTCCGGCGATTTTGCCAAGGTGCCGATTTCGCTGCGCTATTTCACCGGCGGCGACCAAAGCGTGCGCGGCTATGGCTTCAAGTCGCTGGGGGCAACCGATGCGCTGGGCAATGTGGTCGGCGGCGAGCATCTTGTGGTGATGAGTGCGGAATATCAGTGGATGTTCAAAAATCCCTTCGGCATGGCGGCGTTTGTGGACAGCGGCAATGCTTTCAATGGTACGGATATTTCACTCAAAACCGGCGCGGGGCTGGGCGCGTTGTGGCGCTCGCCGGTGGGCATGATCGGCCTGTATCTGGCGCATGGTTTTGAGAATGAGGACGAGAGTTTCCGCCTGCATTTTTCTCTGGGGGCCGAGTTTTGATTGCGCTGATCCTGCGCCTGCTGTTTGCCTTGCTGGGCGTGCTCGCGGGAGTCGGCGGGCTGTTGCTGTGGACGCTGGCGGCGCTGGTGTTTTGGCTGGCCATGACGACATCCGGCCTGCGTATGGCGGTGCAGACGCTGGAGAGTACGGGTTGGGTGCAGGTGGGTCATGCCGAGGGCGCCTTGCTCGGGCGCATGAGCTTTAGGGATGTGGTGGTGCACGCGGGTGAAACCCGGCTTCGCGTGGATTGCGTCGAGCTGGACTGGCAGCCGCTGGCCTTGCTGCGGCGGCGCGAGGTGCAACTGGATACGCTGTGGCTTGCGGGGGTGCAGGTCGAGCTTGCTCCCGCAGTGGATGAGTCCAAGCCCGCAGATCGGAAGAGCACACGTCTGAACTCCAGTCACGTCAGTCAATATC
>CALKWL010000065.1 GCA_938004235.1 uncultured Gammaproteobacteria bacterium | reverse complement strand
CCACCGAGATCTACACTCTTTCCCTACACGACGCTCTTCCGATCTTGAGAAGAACATCATTGTGGATAACGGCATTATCTTCCTCAAATACTGGCTGGAGGTCGGCGACGAAGAGCAAGAGCGGCGTTTCCGCGCGCGTATCGAAGACCCGGTGCGTCAGTGGAAACTCTCGAACATGGATCTGCCCTCACGCCAACGCTGGTATGACTATTCGCGCGCCCGCGACCAGATGCTTGATGCCACGGATACCGACTTTGCACCGTGGAATATCGTGGATTCCAATGATAAAAAACGCGCGCGGCTGAACGTGATTTCGCATTTGCTGGAGCATATTCCCTACGAAAAACAGGCGCGCGAGAAGGTCAAATTGCCTGAGCGTGAGATGAAGCATAAATACGACGACGAAGCGACCATGACCCATCGTCGCTGGATTGCGCGGCGGTTTTGAGTATGAGCACGTCAAGTCCTTTTTTTGCCATGCTCTCGCGTATGCGTCTGATCCAGCGCTGGGGCTTGATGCGCAATACCCGTGCGGAAAACGTGCAGGAGCACAGCCTGCAAGTGGCGGTGATCGCCCATGCGCTGGCGCTGATCAGCAATCGTGAATTCGGGGAGCAGTTCAATGCGGAGCGCATTGCCCTGCTTGGCATGTTTCATGATGCCAGCGAGATTTTGACCGGTGATCTGCCCACCCCGGTCAAGTACGGCAACGATGCGGTGCGCGCGGCCTACAAGGCTCTGGAGCAGCAGGCCGAGCAGCGTTTGCTGGAACTTTTGCCGGAGGATTTGCGCGAAGACTATGCGCCCTTGCTGGACAGCCGCCGGGTGGATGCCGACGAACAGCGTCTGGTCAAAGCGGCGGACAGCATCGCGGGCTATTTGAAATGTGTGGAAGAGGCGGGCGCGGGTAACCGCGAGTTCATTCACGCGGAGAAGGCCTTGCTGGCCAAAATCGAGCTTTTAAGCGCCGAACTGCCCGCCGTACAGGTGTTTATGCAGCGCTATGTGCCGGCGTTTTCGCTGTCATTGGATGAAATCAGCCATGCGCCGTTTCAGGCACGGGCGTGATGAGCGACGTTTGGCGATGTTCGACAAAATGCTGGCTGAGCGTCTCCAGCCCGCTGCGCGCGTCGGCGTGCAGGACATGCACATGCGTTTTGTGTAGAAGAGGATTGTCTGCGCCGCTAAAACCCTGTGTCTGCGTCAGCAGCAAGACTACCTTGGCATCTGGGTTCAACCCGCGTCGGGTCAGATCTGGCACGCCTTCCGTGCCGCGCAGGGGGTTGACAAGGTCGTGGGCTCCGATGCTCAAGGTGAGCGCCGGAGTCGCCTGTTCGCTGGACCAGTGCTCAATCAGCATGCTTTCATCCGCCCCTGCGGCGCGCAGCAGCAGAGCGAGCTGCCCCGGCAGACGGCCGGCAAGTGGATGGGCGAGGATGCTGACGCGCTTGCCGTGACGGTGCAGCGCATCGGCCAGGCGCGCCAGTTCGCCGCAGCCCTCGGCGGCCATGCAGCCGAAGCCGGGGATCAGCAGCACCTCGGGCGCGCGCGCAAGCTCAAGCGCCAGCGTGTCGATGCTCATTTGACGCGGGAGCGCATCCGTTTCCGTGCGTTCATGCACGAGTGCACCTGCGCCCCACAGCAATCTTGCGAGCGGCAAATTGACCTTACGCCCAAGACTCAGGCTCAGAATCAGGGTCAACACGGCGGAAAGCATGCCCGTGGCCAGCAGCGGCGCAAGCTGCAAGGCCACCCCAAGCAGCGCCATGCTCACCCCGGTCAACACGCCCAGCCATGAAGCGGCCAGCGGCGCTTCACGTTCGGCCAGCGGTAGGCTGAAGACGACGCCGGACAACATGGCCAGAACGAAAAAACCCATTTGCCAGACGAGCTGATCCTTGATACCGATCGCCAGTGCGATACCCAACGAGATGGTGCAGAGCAGCAGCGCCGCGCCGATCCAGGATTGCGCAGCATGGCGCAGCACGCGGGGCAGAAGATGACTCAGGCGCAGGTGCGCGACGGCGGCGCCTGCGGCGGAAAACGCGCCCAGCAGCAGGCTCAGGCTGGCGAGCCCCAGAGAGACGCCTGGTTCCAGCAGGCGCTCCAGCATGGCCAGGCTGGCGACCAGCGCCGTGGCTGCACCCGCCAGTCCATGCAGTAAGGCCAGCCGCGCGGGCAGGTCGGTGAGGCTGGAAAGCACGCCGAGAATGACGGCCAATCCAAGACCCAGCGCGAGAGCCGTCAGCATCAGAACCTGGTTTTCGCCGCCGCCCAGCAAAACAGGCACGAGAATCGCCGCGCCAAAACCTGTGGCAAACCACGGGAAGGCGCGTCGTCCCGCGTGCAGGCGTTGCAGGCCGACCAGCATGAGCAGCCCCGCCAGAGCCAGGCCGAGGTTCATGTCATCCATGTGTTTTGACCAGGCTCGTGGGTTTGGTTCGTGCGCCCAGGCTGTCGGAAGCATCGTCAGACATGCCGGACGGAGCGGTTTGGGGGGTGTCAACCGCGTCCGGTTGGGCGCAACCCGTTCCGCAGGCGCGGCCATGGCTCAGCTTTTCGATGCGGTAAAGCCAGATCAGTGCGCCCATGCCCGAGGCGCTTGCAGCCAGAACGGCGCAGAACCCGGCGACCAAGCCTAGGGCTTCGCGGCTGTCGCCAAAGAGCAGATCGGAAGAGCCCACGTCTGAACTCCAGTCACGTCAGTCAATCTCGTA
>CALKWL010000064.1 GCA_938004235.1 uncultured Gammaproteobacteria bacterium | reverse complement strand
TACGGCTACCACCGAGATCTCCACTCTTTCCCTACACGACGCTCTTCCGATCTAAACTCAGTCCACTTTAACCCGCCCTGTGTGACGTTGGTGTTGGCTTGTTCCTGAGCATCATCAACCAGCCCAAGCTCACGGCGGTACTTCTCTAGCTCCCCTTCAACCTTCTTGTATTCCCCGGCCGCTTGTTCCAGCGTCTTGTTGCCAGAGGCAACCTCATCTCCCAACGATTTCAGCGCGGCCCGTGCCTCGCGTACCTTTGCCTCATAAGCAGCCGTGCGCACGGCCGTTGTATCTACGGCCGTGCCAATATTCCCCATTGAGCGCCCAACACCATCCGCTGCGGGGCTTAATCCCTTCAGGTCATCTTCAAGACCTTGCAGAGATGCCGCACCCTTTTGCGCGAACTGCTCAACCGCTTGCCCGGCTTCCTTCAGCCCGCCTTTGGACAGGTCGTCAAGCTCTTTGTCTAGGCTCTCGGCCGTTTTCTCAAACTCGGCAGCAGAAGACTTTGCCGACTTTAAATCGGTCTGGTACTGCTTAATATCTGCCTGGAGTTTGACAACCAGGGTGGCGAGGTCGAGGGTTTCACCCATTAGCAGGATACTCCACGGGAGCCTTCACTAGCAAAGCCGTGCGAATCATCACATAAAGGTCTTTCGCGCTCTTCGGCTTTGTATTTCTCGCTTCTTGCGAGGGGTCGTACATTAAATCGTTGGGGCTGTATTTGCGTGGGTGTTTCGCCCACAGGGAGGACATCATTGTGGCAAAAGTCGCGGCAATCATGCCCGCGTTCCAATCGTGGCGGGACTGTGCATATACTGAGGAGAAAACAAGCGGGTTCATTTCCGCGAAAGCCCTCCATTCAAAAAATAGGGGTAATGGCATTTGTGCTGCCATCGCGTCCACATCCCATCCAGAACCGGTGAGGACGGACAGCGTAAACAAGAATTGGCGCTGCCCGTCCTCGCTTAGTTTTTTTTGGCCTCCTCAATCGGTGCGCCATCCGCTTTGGAAATCTCCACCACTGCATTGGCGATGCGCAGGATGGCAGGGCGGTAGCGGGCGTGCAGTCCCTCTACCCGTTTCACGGCGTCCGCATAGTCTGTGCCAAAAACAAGATTGTCCTTGTCGTCATAGCTGCATATGGCGGCGATCACTGCCGAAGCGTCGTGCGCCTCAGTTGGTTCCCACTCGTTGGTGGTACGGTTCAAGCGCACCGTCGCCGCCAATGTATTTAGCAGTGAATAGGTGCTCACCGTCATCGGCCGTACATGCACCACCAATGCTTCTCCGTCCTCTCCAATACCAAACTCAGGCACCGCTACATCAACGGATTCATCAGCCTGATTCGGCACACTCGCAAGCGTTAAAGCGCTCATGAAAAACCCTCCGATAAATCAGGGAGATTGGTTCAATCTTGGAGACTGAACCAATCTCGATAATCAACTAAGCGATGGTCGGCGCTCCGGTCGGATGCAGGTCTACCTTGCAGGTAAACAAACCGTCCTGCGTACCGCCACGCGCCATGCGTTCCACGATGATTTCCACCGAAATCGTCTCGTCCCCATCCGGGTCAGCAAACGTGAAGGTCGTGGCTGTGCCTGCATCAAACGCCGCGACAACGGCCGCATGAGAAGCCTGGCTCGAATCCCAGGCCAGCGTCACCGATAATGGCTCCACGCGCTTCTTGCCAGTGGCAATTGCCTCGTAGTAGCCGCTGGCGCTATCATGCGTCGTGGCCTCCACGATGTAGTTCATGAATGAGATGGGGTCAACGTCCAAAATCTTGGCGAAGGTCGCCGGGGTATCTGTTACATCAATCTGGAGTGCTAGGCCAAATCCACCTTGAGTCATGTCGTCCTCCTATTCCTCTGTTGCGGAAACGGCCGTTTCCACATTTTCAGACAATTCAATTTCAATCAACGGCAAAATTTCTGCCGGTTCTTCTTTTAGTTCGGGGTGCTTGCGTGCAACATGCTGCTTCATCTTCTCTAAATGCACCGTGCGAAAAGGACAAAGTTGGCAAACCCAGCCATCCTCTTCGTACCAAAAGCGCGTGTCGTTCATTTCTTCATTAACCTCATAGCGATTTGCATCGCCACTGCGCTGTCAATGCCGGGCAATGCTTCAATCTGCTTAATCGTGCGCGGGATGTCAGCAACGGCCGTAATCCTAGCCGCCTCCAGTTCGTCCCTGCCGGGAAAATCCTGTGGAAGCGTGGAAGTTGGCGCGGATTGTTCCTGAGCGACCGTCTGTAATGTGGCAAAGTAGTCAGTCAACGGCCGTAACTGCTCACGCAGCGCCCGCAGTTCAATCAGGATGTCTTTCAACACACCCATCACGCACTCCTCACGTGCTGCACCACCGTGTCCACAATGACCTGGTAGTCATCGTTGCCGGGGTCGTAGTCATTGATCACGTTGGCAATCTTGATGCGCTCAATC
>CALKWL010000063.1 GCA_938004235.1 uncultured Gammaproteobacteria bacterium | reverse complement strand
AGATTGACTGACGTGACTGGAGTTCAGACGTGTGCTCTTCCGATCTCGATCATAAAAGACTTGAACCGGAAGCCGTCGCGCTCCTGCTTCATTCGCCGTGCCCAGAACTTCACGAGGCGCACCACTTGCGCGAAATTCTTCGGATGTGCCTGCTTTCGTTTTTTTGCGAACTCAAGATGCAGCGGGATACTAGTCTCCAGGAAAGATCCATCGTCCTGACTGATCAGGTCGCCACGCCAATCGGATAGTCCGGCATACAGCACAGGCACGACGTCCACATCGAGGCCTGATCCCCGGAACGATACAGTGACTGAATAGGTCTGCGGTTTGACCTGATCGGGACTGAAGTTGGGAAAGGCATTGCGCAACCGCTCTGCCAGATAGTCCAGCAATGCGCGGATATCGCGAGGTGCGTCGGACCCGCTGACGTACACAGCCATGTCGATGTCGTTGAGCGATCGCAGTGCGGTGCCTTTAGCCAGACTGCCTGACAGTTGAATTCGCTTGAGCGAGAAGTCCGGGTGTTCCGACAGGTAACCTTCCAGCTTCTCGCGCAACCGTCGTGCCTGCGCGCGATATGAGTCCGCCTTGTCTTTGGGCAGGTTGACCCTATCTTCTGCAAACCGTACGAGGTCACGATGGTCGATATGGGTTCGGGACATCTGAAGGCTCCTTTGGCCGATCATGGCTCGTATCAGCAAGGCATAATTAAAAGTTCGGAATCGCGAACAAGAATAGATGCTACGTCAGTTTTCGCGGATGTCAAATAAAAAGTTCGGAACCGTGGTATTCTTCCCCCATTCATTCTGGACAGGAGACGGACCGTGGCTACACGTCTCGGCGAGAAGCTTCGTGAACTTCGGAAGGAGAACGGGCTGACGCTTGAAAAGCTGGCGGACCTTGCGGGGCTCAGCAAGAGTTACCTTTGGGAGCTGGAGAACCGCGAATCCCAGCGCCCTTCGGCAGAGAAGTTGACGGCACTGGCTGACGTCCTAGGTGTTACTGCCGCCTACTTCTTGGAAGAAGATGTTCGGGCGCCGGAGGAACGACATCTAGATGAAGCCTTCTTTCGCGGGTATCAGAAGCTTGATCCGGAAGCGAAAGAGCAGCTTCGAAAAATTCTGAGCACCTTCAAAAAGACATCGCAATGACCGGGGTCTGGACCCCGCAGCGTGCAGCCAACCGGCTTGTAAAGCTGGCCGAGGTATTCAGTGCGGCCCACGGGGTGGATCGCTTTCCTGTGGAGGTGCCACCACTCGCTTTGGAGGCGGCCCGGATTTTCGGTTGGGATGATCCGATCACTGAAGTCCAGGCAGCCAACATCAAAGGGTTCGACGGCGCACTATTTCCTGGTGACGGTCGGAAGGAATGGCTCATGCTCTACAACGAGGCTGTGTCATCGCCAGGGCGAGTGCGATTTACACAAGCCCATGAGCTTGGGCACTACATCCTGCACCGACATCTCAGAGAATCGTTTCAGTGCAGCGACGCCGATATGCTGAACTGGTCAGAGGATGACAAGAACATCGAGGGGCAGGCCGACTTGTTTGCCTCGTACTTGCTAATGCCGCTCGACGACTACCGCAGGCAGGTTACTACCACCGTCGATCTAGATTTACTCGGACATTGCGCCGATCGTTATGGCGTGTCGTTGACAGCGGCGACTCTGAAATGGTTGCAATACACAGACGAGAAAGCTGTGCTGGTGATGTCGAATGATGGCTTCATCAACTGGGCATGGTCCAGTAAACCGGCGGCCAAGGTTGGCGCTTTCTTTAGGACGCGCAACAACGTTATCCCAGTGCCAGATGGAGCGCTCGCTTCAGATCCTGAAGTCAGAAACGATCGGAAGGGCACGCAAATTCCCGCCTCCGTCTGGTTTGCGCATGCCGAGGCTGACATGCCGCTTCGCGAGATGAAGATTCACGCGGAGCAGTATGACGCTGTGCTAAGTCTGTTACTTCTCCCGCGTTCCGCCAATGTTTGGCCACCGTGGGCCCTAGAAGACTGAGCCGCTATACAAGTCGAGGTGTCTAAAACGGTAGCACCAATACGGGGCGGTCATGGCCAGTTTAAGGTGCCGTTGCGGCCACTCGCGCTGGCAATGCCAACGTCCGTTCAGGCCAAGCAACGTAGGCCACATTCATTATTTAACATAAGATGCATTATCGACATCTATCGCACTCGTGCCAGGGCCGTTGGTGACCGTCCTCCATGAAGCGAGCCACGTCTGATGTGGGTGTCTCAGCAAGGCCAGCTTGCACTCGGCCGGTGAGGGCAATTAAAGGACGAACGCGGCGAACAGGCAGAGCTAAGCCGGCTAGATGATGTCAATAAATTCTGTCAGCAAATCGGCAGTCACAACCAAGCCCTGCGCGGACAAGGTTTCCAAGTACGCATCGGCAGATTTCGCAGGCTTTTTTAATGACTCTCGATGTTGCTTTGCGGTTTTGATGACCAAGCCCCTATGCAGATCAAGTTGGTGCTCCACGAAGACATCTGGATGCATTGCTTCTATGCCAAATTCCCGCAGGTAATCTTCGGGAAAGTCCTTCAGGTTGAAAGTCACGATGACCTGGGCACCGCTTTTGATTGCAGCCGCGAGTACGTGGCGATCGTCAGGGTCCGGAAGGACCAGCCCGTCAATGAGAGATTCGTAGCAAGTCACCAGGCAATCGGGGACCGCTTTGTTCATCAATTCTCTTGTGCGGTTGACCGGCTCTGTTAGTTCCGGTCGTGAAGCCAAGAGATTACCGGTCCACTCATCATGTATCTGATCTGTCCAACGCGCGGCAAATAACCCAGTAGTTGCAAGGCGCAACAAAAAATCCCGCAGCGGAGCGGGATAAAGAACACATGCGTCGAGTACTACAATGAACCGCATCAGTATCCCATGTTGTTTTCTTGGGCAATGTCGGCAAGTTCATCCAAAGCCTCTTGGCTCTCATGGTCACGCTGTTCTTTGTATGCCATCAGGTCCTGGTAACGCACCCGTCGATGCGTTCCCGTCTTCGTAAACTGGATAACACCGTCTTCAAGTAGCTTCACTAGGTGAGGCCGAGAAACATTCAGAATATTGGCTGCTTCTTGCGTCGTCAGTTCAGCGTGCGTCGGCACAACCGTCACTGCATTACCTTGAGCCATTTCAGCCAACAGGTCTCTGAGCAACGCAAGCGCCTGCCGAGGCAGAATCAAATCGTACCCATCAAGCCTAACCTGTGCACGGTCGGCCGCAGGTCGCTCGGAAAGCAAACGACTCAGCTCGCCAGCGCTAATTCTGGCGAGATCCGATGCTTCGATATCTGGGAGTGATTGAGGGTGTTGTGAGGTCGCCATCTTTTAATTCTCTTCGTGCGTCTATGTGTCTCTGGTCTCTAATCTCGGGTATCTCTGCCCTACAGTCTCTCTGGCCTCTCCTGCGACAATAGGCTAGCCGAAGGAGGCCTTATTCGCAATATTCGAAACGCCTTATCGGCAGAAGACAGTCAGAATTTAAACCCAAAAGGCGCGCAACAGGCGATATAGATCGGAAGAGCACACGTCTGAACTCCAGTCACGTCAGTCAATCT
>CALKWL010000062.1 GCA_938004235.1 uncultured Gammaproteobacteria bacterium | reverse complement strand
AGATTGACTGACGTGACTGGAGTTCAGACGTGTGCTCTTCCGATCTTATCACCGGTATGTGCCCGCAGGTGGAAGCGAGCTTACTGCGTCACATTACCGCTCGCCGAGGCATTTGCCGAACGCACATTGACGGCGTGTTGACGAATCTCAGCCTGGGTGACCGTACCGCTTTTGTCCGCGTCAATCTGCGCAAAATTACGCGAAACATACGGCATCTTGCCTTTGGCTTCCTCGGGCGTGAGCTGCGCATCGGCGTTCTTGTCCGCCGAGGTAAAGCGATCCTGCATAATCTGCGCGATCTGTTCGGCGCGCGCTGAGTCCTCCGCCCAAACCAGTGACGAAGACAGCACGGCAACTGAGGCAAAAACCACAACCGAAAGCTTTTTCATAAAAAACTCCATAAATGACATAATGAACTGCATGGGAGAATTATCGCGCGGGGCAGGCGATTACGTTGCCCGAAGCGTCATAACAGGTGGCGCTATGCGTCAATCCGCTGGATGAGTTATAGGTTGTGTGACCTTGTCGGCTATTGCCCGTCGCCGCGCTCGTCACCGTGGTGTCGCGTGCACGCGTCACATTGCCATCGGCATCCACGCTTGAGCTAACCTGACGCCCTGCCTGTCCCCGTGCCGTACTGATATCCGAGCCACTTTGATGCTGCACACTACCGTCAGCACCGAGGGTTGTTCCCCCGGTATGAGCTACCGAACCGCCGTTGACGCCCTGAACAGAGGTATTGCGACCACGGGTCACCGTGCCGTCGGCACCCACGCTTGAGCTAACCTGGCGCCCCGCCTGTCCCCGCGCCGCATTGACCTCCGTGCTGCTTTGACGCTGCGCGCTGCCGTCAGCCCCGAGGGTGGTGCTCCCTGTACGCGCCGCCGAACCGCCGTTGACGCCCTGAACAGATCGACCCGTCGCCGTCTCAACATTGCCCTGTCCATCACTGTGAATTGCACGCGCTCGCGCTGCGCTGCCGTTTTCACCACTGACCTGACGAGCCGAACCCGCCGTTACGCCGCCCTGCGAATTTTCGTATGCAAAACGCGCCGCACCATCCGCCCAGGCGCCGCTAGAAAAAACAAGGCTAATCATTGTGAAGCCAAATACGCGCGTCATCTTTTTCATCATTCCAACCTCATAGATACAGTTAACCCAAACTCCACAGAACCCCACCCTTCCATCACTAAGGATTGATTTGGCAGGAAGAACTTTAGCGAGCCAGGAAACAAAGTAGGTGACTGAGCCAAAGCCTATCGTTACCCCTAGTGACGCGCCCGCACATCGGTAACTGCCAGTAACAATTGAGCAAGCGATCCCCACCCAGTGAGTCATCCTCAGTCAAACTCAAACGGAGGTATCACAGGCTTGTTGGTTAACACATCGAAGACCACCTCACCCCGCTCAATCAGCCAAAAGATATCGAGAACGCCATGTTGCCAACGCGCATAAGCCACCAACGCATGGTCATGAACACCTCGCAGTGCATTGGCATCCCCTGTAAAGCTAGGATTCAACTGTGTGTTGCGTTCATAGACATAAACCGAATGCAAAGCCAGGTGCTCTGAGGCTTTGCCGTGTACGGCCTCGACATTTCGACGAAGCTCAGCTCGAAACGCCCCATACTCACGGCGCGGATGGTCAACAAACACGTAATGATTGCGTGCAGCGCCACGGGGCGAGACAAAGTCATAGCTACGTGGCGACAAAGGCTGCAACGGCCAGTCCTCGCTTGAGGCCACATCTACGGTCGCGCCAAACAGCAGCATCGTCGCAAACAGTATGAAACTACGCATTTTGATATCCGGAACGGAGTCCGCCGCGTGCATTCAGCCGGACACTTGCTGACAGCAGTGCTGACGCGCCATATCCAGCAGCGCCGCCATGGCAGGCACGCGGAATTTTTGCCGCTGACGCACAAACGAAAAACGGCGCAGCAGGGGAGGATTCAGCGGCACGCCGACCAGCGAACCCAGCCTGGTCTCCTTGGCGATCGCGAATCTGGACATGATGGCCAAGCCCTCCCCCGCCTCGACCACACCCTTGATTGTCTCAGAGCTCTCCAGCTCCATGGAAACTTTCCAGGCATCGGCGCGCCTTTGCTCCACCATATAGTCGGCGATGGCTTCACGCGCGTCGGAGCCCCTCTCGCGACAGACCAGCGGGTAGGGCATCAGCTGATTGAGTCTCAGCACGTTGTGCTTTGCCAAAGGATGCGCAGGCGGCATGATGACCACCAGCTCATCATCACGACAGGGCTCAACTCGCAGTTTTTTCCTGCTGATATTGCCCTCCACAATCGCCAGATCAATCTTGTTTTGCTCAAGCATGGACACAACCGATGCGCTGTTGCCGAATTTCAGGCGTACGCTCAGTTCAGGGTGCTCGTTCTGAAACTGACCAAGCAATACAGGCAGCGCACTCTCCGCCGCCGCCATGCTCGCACCTATATTCAGCGTGGCGCCAACCTCTCCAGTCATTTCAAAGACACGACGCTCCAACACGGCATAATGCTCAAAAATACGCTCGCTCATGTCATACACCACGAGCCCCACATCCGTCAGCGTCACATGATTTTGCGTACGCTCAAACAAGCGCGCATCAAAATGCTCTTCAAGTTGACGCACCTGCAAACTGACAGCCGGCTGCCCCATCTCCAGGAACTCCGCCGCCTTGGTAAAACTGTGCAGACTCGCGACGGTACGGAACGTCGCCAGCCTGCGATCAACCATGTATCGCCCCATGCTTGCAGTCTTCATAAAACATACCCTCAACGTTTATCGCCGCCGCACAAACCCTTGATATCAGGGTGAATTGCTGCCTAGATCGGCTCATGCGGCAATAAAGACTGTGCTGGGCACATGGTTAAATCAGGTGACGCAGCGCACGTCGATCATTACCCGTGATGACACGAAGTCTTAGCTGTAACTGCATGTAACAATCAAAGCCCCAAGGAAGGAGCGCCCGTTTTATCATTTGTAACCGGGCGGCATTAATAAGCGCCCCGTCAGCTCCAGCGTTTGCGCACCGAGGACATCATGAAATATCTTGCTGGCATCACTGTTTGCGTTTTTCTATTTTTCCTTTCCGCACAAGCCTCAGCCATGAAGCTCATTACGGAAAACTACGAAATCACCATTGACTCCGCATGTCAGGAAGGCGAAGTCGCTTGCGACCATTACACCTATACCGGCGTCAGCAAGAAAACAGGAAAATCCATTCGTCTGAAAGGTTCCTCCTGGCACACCAAGTGCGCTGACGGATCGGCGTGCCGGTTTCTCGGCTACCAATTCAAAAGCGGAAACATCGTGTACTACGTCGGACAGGATGGATCATTGAAGGTTGTGCAAAATCGAGACAAGCTTTTGGTGAGTGAGCACGGCAAATGGCAAGACTAACCCTTCGCTCAAGCGGAACCGGCAAGGTACTTGGCTTGCGCTGTCATCATCCGCCTCGTAGGCCAGGTGCCACACCGGTGCGAGCCCTTCAACTCAAACATTGGACAGAAATCAGGAGTTCGTTTTGAAAAAAACCATCACGCTGGTTCTTTTGACTTATATTTCTTTAATCGGCGCTCTCAATGCTTCCGAAAGTTCAAATCAAGCTTTCCTCGGTCACTGGGAACACAGGCAAATTAATCCAGAAATGAAAAATGGATTCGATCCAGAAGGCGAGAAACTTGAACTTGACGAAGTAGGAGGAAATATCGTCGGCTCCTATTTCGGGATTGAGCGAGAAGGTGATGAAGTCCTTTATTACACAGCCGTAAAGTTAAAAGACATTAAAATTACCGGCAACCATATTTCGTTCACTGTGCCAGCCCGTGAGCTTTTTAGCGAGCGCCCCTTAAGTGCTGACGATGGCGCCAAGAAAAGTAAAACATCCATCGGATTCACACGCACTGATCTTACGATGGGCGGAAAACTCGAAAACGGAAAACTGGTTCTACACTGCACCTCCATCGATGATGCTTGCCCTGCGGATGAGTTAAGTTTCAAAAAAGGCAAATGAGCCAATTAATTTATGGCACACCATATACTCAGCGAGCCAATAACAGGCGGCTGGAGTATTCATTTCAGCCATCTGTTAACGCGGGACATGGACATCAATGTTCGCAAGTCGATCACGTAACTGACTGATTTGCTGTTGATGCGGCCAGCTTTATCCGTAATTGCTGATTTAGTTTAGCCAGGCATGTCGGCATTCATACTGGCTTAGAATCACGGGCAACTCCAGGCCGAAGCCATAGTATCGAGTCTAGTGACGCCCAGAGCGGAGATCAGCTCATGCAAGAACACAGCGGCAAAATCCTGATCCTTGATGACGAAGCCGAATTGCGCGCTTTGTTATCAACCTACCTTGGCTCGCGCGGCTATCTGGTGCGTCAGGCGCAGGATGGCGCGCACGCCGACCGCCTGTTGGCGCGGGAAAGTTTCGACGTACTGATTCTGGATGTGATGATGCCGGGCGAGGATGGGCTCTCGATGTGCAAGCGCCTGCGTCTGGCGGGCGAAACGATTCCGATCCTGATGCTGACCGCGCGCGGCGAGACCATTGACCGCATTATCGGCCTGGAAATGGGCGCGGATGACTACCTGGCCAAACCCTTCGAGCCGCGCGAATTGCTGGCGCGCATTGGCTCCATGCTGCGCCGCCAGTCCATACTGGGCGCGCAGGACAAGCGCCACCCGCAACCCCAGTTGCGCATCGGCGCGCATCAACTTGATCTCGACAGGCGCATACTGCTCAAGGACGGACAAGCGCAAGCGCTGAGCAGCGCCGAATTTGAGCTGCTACGCGTGCTGGCCGCCAACCGAGGACGTCCGCTGAGCCGCGAAAGACTGCTGGAACTGACGCGCGGCAAAGGCGCGGAAATCACCGAGCGCAGCATCGATGTACAGATCCTGCGTCTGCGCCGTCTGCTGGAGGAGGATCCGGGCAAGCCGCGGCACATCCTTACCGTACGCGGCAAGGGCTATGTGCTGAGCGCCCAAACCGGGACGTCGTGATGAAGCTGCTGCCCAACTCGCTGCTCGGCCGCAATGTTTTGCTGCTGTTTGCACTGATCGCCATCGGCCAGCTGCTTGGCGGTCTGGGCTTCTATGCCTTTGTACAAACCCCGTTCATCGAGCGCATGGCGGAAACCTTGGCCAATAATCTGATCGCGATGGATGCGGGTCTGCGCAAGCTGCCCATCACGCAGCGCGAGGCGTTCATCACCGCGTTCAACGCCCACAGCGCGCTGATGCGCAACCAATTGACGGACATCGCCCCGACCGCTCGCCCGATCGAACGCAGGTTGATCCGTGAAGTCTCCGATTTGCTGGCGCGGGAGGGGCTCCACCCCCTGTGGCGGCACGAAGCCGGCGGTACGCTTTACGTGCGACTGCTTATTGACGATCAGGTTTACTGGCTTGCCACCGCCGGATTGCAACCAGCTCGCGACCAGCCCCCCGGAGGACTGGTCGTATGGCTGATAGGCATGGCGCTGGCGCTGCTGGGCGCGCTGTTCATCCAGCGCCTGATCAACCGCCCGCTGACGCAGTTGGTCGAAGCGGCTCAGGCCGTCGGTCGCGATGAGAGCGCGCCAAAGCTGCCCGAGGACGGCCCAAGGGAAATCGCCGATGTCTGCCGCAGCTTCAACCACATGCGGACGCGCCTCGCCGAGCAGGACGAACAGCGCGCGCTCATGCTCGCCGGCGTTTCGCACGACCTGCGCACGCCGTTGACCAAGATACGCTTGACGGCGGAAATTCTCGGCGAGCAGACCGGTTCGGACTACGCGACCAGTATCGCCCGCCACTGCAAGCAGATCGACGGCATCATCGGCCAGTTCATCGATTTCGCCGGCGTCGGCAGCCGCGAGCAGGCCGAAGCGACCGATCTGAACCGCCTGATTCGCGAACTGGCGCACGACCTTGACGCGCCCTTCGCGCTGAAACTGACCGACGCGCTGCCGCCATTGAGCATTCGCCCAAGAGCAGTGCGGCGCATGTTGAGCAACCTGATCGAAAACGCGCTGCGCTACGCGCGCCCGCCCTACGCCATCACCACGACCGAAGAATCCGGGCGGGTGGTGATTCGGGTGCAGGATCACGGCGCAGGCATCCCCGATGAACGGTTCGAGGAGCTGCTTCAGCCGTTTACGCGCGGCGACGAGGCGCGCAACGACCCCGGCGGCGCCGGGCTAGGTCTGGCGATCGCCGCGCGCGTGGCGCGCATGGAACATGGGGAGTTAAGGCTATGTCGGGCGGAAGGCGGGGGGCTGGAGGTTCGAATCGAGCTGCCGCCCCCTATCAAGCGGATAAAATAACCGCTTCAGCCGCCCGATCAGCAAGACGCGCAACGAAGGCGGCTGAACTCAACCCTGCTTGGAACAAAACGCACGCGCAAAAGTAAGCAACGCTTCCATGGCGGGCAGACGGAATTTGTGGCGCTGACGCACAAACGAAAAACCGCGCAGCAAGGGCGGATCCAGCGGCACGCTGGTCAGCATATCCAGCTTGAGCTCCTTGGAAATACCCGAGCGCGACATGACCGACAGCCCCATACCAGCTTCGACCGCCCCCTTGATCGCCTCGGGACTGCCCAACTCCATGCACACCGTCCAGCCATCGGGGTAGCCCTGCTCAACCAGGTAGTTGAAGATGGCCTCGCGCGTTCCGGAGCCTTCTTCACGACAAATGAACTGGTACGGCATCAGCTGATCGACAGACAGGGTTTCATTTTTAGCCAGAGGATGATCGGGCGGCATGATGACCACCAGCTCATCATCACGACAGGCTTCGACCAGCAGGTTTTTATTGCTGACCCCACCTTCGACAATCGCCAGATCGATCACATTGTGCTCAACCATGGACACGATCGACTCGCTGTTGCCGACCTTCAGGCGCACATTCAGATCCGGATGCTTTTTCCTGAATTGCCCAAGCAGTGCCGGCAACATATTTTCCGCCACGGTCATGCTGGCGCCGATGTTGAGCGAACCGCCCATTTCCCCGGTCATCTCGCGCACCCTGCGCTCCATCTCGTCGTAATGCTCGAAAATGCGCTCGGCCACCTCGTACACCACCATGCCCACATCGGTCAGGGTGACGCGATTATGCGTGCGATCAAACAGGCGGGTATCGAAGTGCTCTTCCAGCTGACGCACCTGAAAGGTTACGGCGGGCTGGGTCATATGCAAGGATTCCGCCGCCTTGGTAAAGCTGAGTAAGCGCGCCACGGTGTAGAAAACCTTGAGTCTGCGATCGGCCATGTCTCGTTCCTTATTAGAATTCGCTTGTCTATTCTATCCGCTATCCAGCTCATTTATAAGGGCATGTGAAACACTCGTGCAACATGGACTCAAACCGGTTCGGCACACACCGCTTTGCGCTGCCAGCGCCAGTACACCAGAGGAATCACGACCAGGGTCAATAAAGTCGAGGCCAGCGTGCCGAAGATCAGCGATACAGCCAGGCCGCCGAACACCGGATCGGACACCATGACGACCGAACCAAGCATGATCGCCAGGGCGGTCAGCAGGATCGGACGGAAACGCACCGCCCCCGCTTCAATCACGGCCTGCTCCAGGCTGAAACCCTGTTGACGATAGTCAAGAATGAAGTCGATCAACAGCAGGGAATTGCGCACCACCACGCCTGCCAGAGCAATCACTCCGATCATGGAGGTCGCGGTAAACGCCTGCTCCGTCACCCAGTGACCGGGGAAGATGCCGACCAGGGTCAGCGGAATCGCGCCCATCACAATCAAAGGCAGCATGAAGGACTTGTAATAGGCCACCAGCATCAGATAGATGAGGATAATTGCCACGATAAACGCCGACCCCAGATCGCGGAATACATCCAGCGTCAGGCGCATTTCTCCGCCCCAGAGCAAGGTGTAATCCACCACGTCCTTCGGCTCAGCCTGCACAAACCCGAGATTGCCTGTGGTAAAGCGCACGCCATTGGGCAAGGCTTGCTGATCCAGCGCCTTGTCCAGCGCCAGCACCGCGTACACCGGGCTGGAACGCAGCAGTTCGCCGCCGACCATCACGAACGGATGCTGGTCACGATCCATGAAGGGCAGGTTCCCCGGTACGCGCTCCAGTTTGGCAATGGCCGAAAGCGGCACAAACACGCCTTGGGCGTTTTTCACTCCCATGCTCAACAGGCGCTCAGGCAGGGCGCGTTCATCCTGCGGCAGGCGCAGTACGATCTCCACCGGCTCACGCGACTGATTCTGCATATCGGCTTCGTGCAGGGTACCGACCGGCAAGCCGGACACCGTATCACGCAACAATTGCGCCACCTGCCCCGCCGCGATGCCTGAGAGCATGGCCTTTTCCTTGTCCACCACCACCCGCCAGGTTTGCACGCTGGCGCCCACGGAATCATCGACGTTAATCATGCCGTAGGTTTTACTGAATGCCTGATCGACAAACGCCGCCGACTGACGCAACACCGCATAATCCGGGCCATACAGCTCGGCCAGAATCTGCGCCTGCACCGGCGGCCCCGGCGGCGTTTCGTAAATTTTCAGCCTGGCTTGCGGGAAGGCTTTGCGCACAGATTCCAGCGCATGATCCACCTGCTCGGCCAATTCATGCGAACTGACGCT
Source organism: uncultured Gammaproteobacteria bacterium (assembly GCA_938004235.1). Taxonomy (GTDB): domain Bacteria; phylum Pseudomonadota; class Gammaproteobacteria; order Halothiobacillales; family Halothiobacillaceae; genus Thiofaba. Next base: position 12,736 of record CALKWL010000062.1, on the reverse strand, counting down.
GCGCGCATGTTTATCACGCAGGTTCACCCGGATCTGCGCAATCTGCGTGCCACGCTTGACCAGATCGCCGCGCACCAGCGCCGCAAAATCAATCGGCGCGGTCATGCCAGTGTAGGTGCTGTAATCCAGCACCTGCGCTTGCGCCGCCAGCACCTCGCCTACCGCGCGCACCACACGGTCGGTGTCCGCCAACGCCGTGCCTTCCGGCATATCCACCTGAAGCAGGAAGGTGTTGGTATTGTCGTTAGGCAACATCTTCAGCTCCACGCCCAGGGGCGAGAGCGGGCCGTCGATCCCCGCCGGACGAATAAACTGCCATGCAGGCATCAACATGGCTGCGGTGAGCAGCGCCAGCACCATGAGTATGGTTACCCAGCGCATCCAGCGCGTACGCAACAGGGGCTCCATCACCGCGACATAGGCTCGGTGCAGCACATCCTTCTTGTCGTGCCCCATCTCTTCAAGCGTACTGGAATTGATGAGCGCCCGCGCTGCCGCCTTATTGGACAGCCAAATACGTGCAGCCCAGGGCACCACGATATAGGCCACCAGCAGCGAGGCGATCATGGCCACCGGCACATTCAGCGGAATCGGGCGCATAAATGGCCCCATCATGCCGCTGACAAAGGCCATGGGAATAAAGGCCAGAATCACCGCCACGGTCGCCACATTGGTCGGGTTGCCGATCTCATTGGTCGCCGTCACCAGCATGGCGGAAAAATCTCCGCCCTTGCCCCCGCCTTTAAAATCGTGCATGTGACGGTGGATATTTTCGATCACCACAATCGCCGCATCGACCAACAGCCCCAGCGAGAGAATCAGCGCGAACAGGGTAATGCGGTTGATGGTCTGCCCCATCAACAGCCCGGTCGCCAGCACCACGAACAGAATCAGCGGCACGGTCAGGGTCACGATGCCCGCCTCGCGCCAACCGAGGAAGAAAATCAGAATCAGCACCACTGAGCCGATAGCAATCGCCAGATGCTCGAACAGGGTATTGACCGCTTCGTTGGCCTTGGCGCCGTCGTTGCGCGTAACCACCACCTCAATGCCCTGCGGCAAGGCCAGCTTCTTGAGCTCATCCAGCTTGGCCAGCACCGCATCCGCCACCACCACCGCATTGGTGCCCGCCTGCTTGGCCAGTACCAGGGTCACCGCCGCGGCCTCGCCACGGAACGGCGGACTTTCAGCCGCGCCGCCAAAGCCCAGACGGGTCACGTTTTCGACTTCACGCACGCCGTCTTCAATGCGCGCAATGTCGCGCAGATAAATCGGCTGCCCCTGTCCTTGCCCCTGCATCGCCCCCTTTGGCGGCGGCGACACGCCCACAACCACCTCACCCACCTCCGCCGCCGAATGCAGGACGCCGCTCAGACGCAGGGGCAAGGCCTGCCCCTGCGCCACCAGCTCACCCAGCGGCGCGGAGACATTGCTGCCCTGCAACATCTGGCTCACCTGCTCGATGCTTACGCCGCGCGACTGCATCCGCAGCGGATCCAGCCACACATTCACCGCCCGCGCACGCCCGCCGACCACGTCGGTCAGCGACACGCCCGGCACGTTGCGCAGATGCTCCATCAACAGCAAGCCCACGTCGCGCAGCTTTTGCTCATCAACGGCCTGAGAATCCGAGGCCTGCGTGTTCGAGGAAACCAGCGCAAGCGTCATAATGGGCACGTCATCCACATTGATCGGCTTGACAATCGGTTGCATCGCCCCCGGCGGAATGCGATCCATGTTCTGCATTAGCTGGTTGTAGAGCTTGACCAGACTGTCCTCCTGATCCTGCCCAACCTTGAACTGCACCGTGACCACGCCCACGTCATCCGCCGCGTACCCAAAGGTGTGATCGACCCCCGACTGCGCGCGCATAATGGCCTCCAGCGGACGCACCACCAGGTCGCGCACCTCGGCGGCGCTCGCTCCCGGCTTGGCCACGATAATATTGGCCGCTGGCACCACGATCTTCGGATTGTATTCGCGCGGCGTCATCACCAAGGCCAACAGCCCCACCAGGGTGATGGCGATAATCAGCAACAGAGTGATTTTGGAGTGAATGAACATCTGCGCGAGCTTGCCCGCAATATTCAGCGGTGCAGCCGCCTGCGCGTCACCATGCGCGTTGTTCAGCGTGTTTTCGTGCATGGCTTAGTCCACAATCCGGTCGCCGTTTTGCAGCGTCGTTCCTGCCTTAGCCTGAACCACCCGCTCTCCTGCGCTCAAGCCGGCCAGCACCTCGACCATGCCGCCCGGCTGCTCCGCACCCGTGCGCACCATGCGGTAATGCGCCGTGCCATCCTTGTCGAGCACAAACACCCCGCGTATCCCGGCGCGCTCCAAAACCGCCGCCTGCGGAACCAGCAGGCTCTCACGCTTCCCCTGAGGGAACAGCACCCGCGCAAACGCCCCGCTTTTCAGTCCGGGCGCGGCGACATCCAGCGTCACCGGATAGGTATGCGCCACGCTGTCAGCGGTCGGCGTCATGCGCGCCACGCGGGCTTCGAGGGGCTGCGCCTGCCCGTCAACCTCGACCCTGGCCACATCCCCCAGCTTGAGATTGCGGAACACCGCCTCGGGCACTGCCGCACGCACCTGCATATGCGTCGTATCCTCCAGCACCAGCACCGGATGCCCCGGGCTGGCCATATCGCCTTCATTAGCCAGCTTGGCCGTAACAATCGCATCCATGGGCGCGCTAACGCGGGTATAGCCGATCTGCCCCTGCGCCACAGTCAGCCCAGCCTTGGCCTGCGCCACCCGGCTGAGGCTGACTTCATAATTCATGCGCATCTTTTCAAGTTGCTGCTTGTTGACTGCCTCATCCTTGTAGAGGTTCTTGAAACGCTCATAATCCAGCCGCGCATCCTTCAGCGCGGCCTCGGCCTGTATCAGGTTCTGCTTGGCCAGATCCACCGCGCCTTGCGTGTCCACCGGATCGACCACGAACAGCACCTCGCCGCGCTTGACCGCCTGCCCCTGCACCACCTTCAGCTCGCGAATATGCCCCATCACCCGCGAGCTGAGCTGCACGGTGTCTACCGCTTCGACCACGCCCGCCGCCGGATAGACCTCCGGCAAAACCGTCGTCTGCACCGCTACCGCCTGCGCCTGCACCTCGCGGCTCGGGGGGGGCGTCCCCGTACTCGCCGTTTCATGCGAACAACCCGCCAAAACAGCGCCCAAGACCGCCATACTCAAAACCCAGCCCGTCATACGTGCGTGCCAAACGTTCATTAAGCCTTCCTCTGTCATGATGCCGACGCCTTGAGTGGATCTACACCCAAACGCTCCGGCGTCAAACGCCCCAAAAGACGCATCCATTCGGCACGCTGCACCACCTGCTCATAGCGCGCGGAAATAAGATCCGCATTCGCCTTGTCCTGCTGCGCCTGCGCGGTCAGCAGCTCCAGCATGGTCGCCAAGCCGTTTTCGTAACGTTTTTTCATCAACCGCACCGCCTCTTCCGCCTGTGCCAAGGCTCGCGTACGCGCCACCAAACGCTCTTCGATTTCCTGCGCCTTGCGTGTCGCATCGCGCACCTGCAAGCGCACGCCATCTTCAGCCTGGCGCAGCTTGGTACTCATTTCGATGCGTGCGGCCTGCGCGCGATCCACCGCCGCCGCCGTCGCCCCTCCATCAAACGCGCTCCAGCTCACCACACCGGCCACGGTGTAGGAGTTGGCGCCGAACTCCAGACCAGGGTCATTCCAGTCCTGCCGTGCCATCAGGTTCACCTGCGGCAAACCGGCCGCGCGCGCCGTGTCCACGCCCGCACTCACGCCGGCAAGCTGATGGCGCGCCGCATTGAGCTGCGGGTTATTGGCCAGCGCCTCGTTTTGCCAGGCCTCTGGCGCACCCTCGGCAGCGGGCAGACGTACTGGCGCACCAATCTGCAAGGGCGCATCCAGCGGCATCCCCAACAGCAGATGCAACTGATCGAGCGCCACGGCCTCCTGATTGCGCGCTTGCGCCAGCTGCACCTGCACATCATCCAGGCGCACCTGCGCCATTAAATAATCACTTTTCAGCGACACGCCTTGCGCCAGCATTTTCTCGGCGATACGTACATATTCCTGTGAAGCCAGACGCGCCTGCTCGCCCACCTTGACGAACGCCCGCGCCGCATGCACACCCTCGTAGGCCATGACCACCTGCTTCACCAGCGCCTGCCGCGCTGCCGCATCGCCCTCCTGCGCCGCGCGCACCTGGGCGCGCGCCTGCTGCACATAGCTGTCCACCAGACCGCCGTTGTACACCGGCACCAACAACTCAATGCGTGAATTGACGTTGCCCGTGCCGCCAGGGTTGTTCAGATCATTCGGCGCGACATTCAATATATTCGGGTTCGTCGCATCGAATTGACCGAAGCCGAAATCGCCGAACGTCGCCTGCCTTTGGCCGAGCTTCATGCCAAAAACATTCAACGCATCATTCGAGTACGTACCGGTCATCGCCAGATTCAGGCGCGGCATCCACCCCGCCTCAGCCTGGCGCACGGCGGCATTTGCCTGCGCAATTTGCGCCTGGCTCATCTCCATTTCGGGGTTCTGCGCCAGCGCGCGCGTCACGCAGGAGGAAAACTCCATGCTTTGTACGACATCAGCCTGTGCCGCGCCCGCCGTCAAAACGGCAAACAGCGAACAAGCCCACAACGCGCGCGGCTTGAGCCGTCGCAAAACATCATGCTTCATATTGATCCCAGGATTACTCACCCCAATACACCCAATCCGATACACATCGCGCCGCGAGGATATCCCCTCTCCTCTCACGGGAGAGAGCCGGGGAGAGGAGGCTACAGCCTCACACACAGCATAAATTACGCCGGCATCATCACCCTCCCCCATCAAGGGGGGAGGAAGGCAAAACCATTCGCAGCGATACGCGGCTCAGAGGCGATTGGAAAAACGCACTACTCAACCACCATATGGCGATCGCCCACGCCCGCCGCATCAAGTTTAGCCGCCAAAGCGTCTGCGTCATCCACTGAAGCCAGCGGCCCAATGCGCACGCGGAACAGACCATCGTCTTTTTGCACCACATTAACGCTGCTTATATTAGCCATTTCTAATTTACTGCGCAATTGCTCGGCATTGGGGCGCAGGTTGAAGGCGCCAAGTTGCACATAGATATTGCGCCCCCATTGCGGGACAGCACGCGGCGACGCATTGAACATCACGCTGGGCAGAGCGTCCGATACCTCAGCCTTGGGTGCGGCGACCGGCTGCGCCATAGCCTGCAAGGTGCTGTCCAGCGACTCATTGGGCGCCGTGCCGTCCGAATAGCCGTCAAGATGCCGCACCTCGACCATGGCCGTGCCCTTACCCAGAACCCCCAGCTTTTCCGCAGCGGCTTTGGAGAGATCAATAATGCGGTTTTCATGGAACGGGCCGCGGTCATTCACCCTCAGTACCGCCTTGCGCCCGTTTTCCAGATTGGTGACTTCGACATAACAGGGAATGCGCAACGTCTTGTGAGCTGCCGTCATGGCGTTCTGGTCATAGGTTTCACCCGCCGACGCGCGCTTGCCGTGAAACCCCGGGCCATACCACGAGGCAATTCCGGTTTCCTTATAACCCCGGTTATCGCGCATCACCGAGTAGCGCTCACCCAAAACCTCATAGCTGCTGGGATTGCCGTATTTACTGTAACCATCCGCGCCCTTGGGCGGCGGCTTGGACGGCGATGAGCACCCCGCCAGCCAGGCTGCGCCCAAGACCATGCCGAACAGCGCGAACGCTCGCATCATCATGACGCTGCCTTGGCTCGCACACGAATGGCCTGCGCCAGCTCCCAAACGGCCATGGCGTAATGCGCACTGTGGTTGTAGCGCGTAATCACATAAAAATTCGGCAGGCCGACCATGTAGCGCACTTCGTCTTCATACTGAAAAGGCATGAGCATGGTGGGCAGATTGTCCTGTCCCTGGGTAATCGGCACACTCACGCCCAGGGCGCGTAACTCGCCCAGCGTGGTCTTGGCTGACAGGTCACGCCCGCGGTTAAGCATGGCATCGAGCCTCGAAGGCGACTCAACCAGGCTTGCGGGAAGCTGCACCGGCACCGCCACGCTGGCGCCGCGCTGCCAGCCGTGCTCCACAAAGTAGTTCGCCACACTCGCTAGCACGTCATCCGTGCTTGCCCACAGGTTGCGCTTGCCGTCCGCATCGCCATCCACGGCCCATTGACGGTAGCTGGAGGGCATGAATTGCGGCATCCCCATGGCGCCGGCATACGAGCCCTTCACCGAAGCCAACGGCACGTTTTCATCACGCGCCAGCAGGAAAAACTGCTCCAGCTCCTTGCGGAAAAAAGGCGCGCGCGGCGGGTACTCAAACGCCAGGGTCGCCAGAGCATCCAGTACGTCGTACTTGCCCACATTACGTCCGTACCCCGTTTCCACACCGACAATCGCCACGATCACTTCAGGCGGAACGCCGTATTTTTGCTCAAGATCAGTCAGCTTCGCCGCATGTTCACGCATGAACGCAGCTCCATCGGCAATGCGCTTTTCATTCAGGAAAATGGGACGATACTGGTACCAAGGCTTGCTCTCCGCAGGACGCTGCATCGCCTGGATAATCGAGTCCTGGATCTGTACCTGCGCCAGCCCTGCGAGCACCTCGGTTTCATTCAGGCCGTTGCGCGCGCTGATTTCGCGCGCAAACTCACGCACATCATCACGCTCGGTAAATTCGCTGCTCGGTGCGGTTGCGCAGGCCGTGTACATCGGAGACACGGCCAGCATCAGACCCAAAACAGCCGCGCGACGAAGCAGGAAAGGTGTATTCATTTGGAAGCCGCCATAAAGGGTCGATGAGTGTGAATGGACATGAGCATACCGAAACCCGCCATCAGGGTCACCATAGCCGTGCCGCCATAACTCACCAGCGGCAAGGGCACACCGACCACAGGCAACAGCCCCGTGACCATCCCCGTATTGACAAACACATAGACGAAAAAGCTCAGGCTTAGGCTGCCCGCCACCAGGCGACCATAGACCGTCGGCGCCTGCACCGCGATATACAGCCCGCGCAGAATGATAAACAGGTACAACAGCAGCAACAGCGCCACCCCGATAAGGCCGAACTCCTCGGAAAATACCGCGAAAATGAAATCGGTATGCCCCTCGGGCAGAAAGTCCAAATTTGACTGAGTGCTGTTCAACCAGCCCTTGCCCGACACGCCTCCTGAACCAATGGCGATTTTCGACTGGATGATATGGTAGCCCGTGCCCAGCGGATCGGCTTCGGGATCAAGCAGGGTCATCACCCGCTGACGCTGGTAATCGTGCAGTCCGAACTGCCACAGCAGGGGAATCAGCCCCCCCAGCGCAGCGACAAAGGCCGCAATGTATTTCCACGACAACCCCGCCAAAAACAGCACGAACATGCCCGCTGCCCCCACCAGAATGGACGTTCCCAAATCTGGCTGAACCATAATCAACCCCATGGGTACGGCAATAATCAGCAGGGTCACCAGGATATCCAGCGGCCTGGGCGGCAGGATGCGCAGCGACAGATACCACGCAGCCATCATCGGCACGGCGAGTTTGAGGATTTCCGAAGGCTGAAAGCGCATGAACCCCAGATCCAACCAGCGCTGTGCGCCCTTGCCCACATGCCCAAACAGCTCCACCGCCAGCAACAGCAACACGCCGAACGCAAACAACCAGGGCGACCAGAACTGATACACCGTGGGCGGAATGCGCGCCATCAGCAGCATCAATACCAGCCCCATGCCGATGCGTGCGCCAAGATTCAGCATCTGCGACATGCTCTGGTGCGAAGCGCTATACACCGTGACCGCGCTCACCCCAAGCAACAGAAGCAGGGCGAACACCAGCCAGGGATCCAGTTTGAGCCAGCGCAGCACCGCGCCCTCGTCCACACGCAATCCCGAAAGGGTGCTGCCCATTTTTTCACGCCACACGCTCATTCGCGCCCCTCGCCCGTCGCTGCATCCAGCGTCACCGCGTCCTTATGCAGACTCTCCCCCAACAACCACGCATCCATAACCTTGCGCGCCATCGGCGCCGCCACCCCCGAACCGCTGCTGCCGTGCTCCACAAACACCGCCACCGCAATGCGCGGCGACTCCACCGGCGCAAAAGCGATGAACACAGCATGATCGTGCAGCTTCTTGCTCAGATTCTTGGCGTTATAGGTTTCAGTCTGCTTGACCGTAAACACCTGCGCCGTGCCGGATTTGCCGGCGATACGGTAAGGCGCGTCCTTGATGCGCTTGGCCGTGCCGTAATCCGCATTCACCACATGCTCCATGCCGCCCAGCGCCGCATCCCAGAAGCTTGCCCGCGCCAGTTTGATTGGCGGCAAAGCCTCTTTGGGAGCATCACGCCAGAGGCGCGGGCGAAAGCCTTCCCCGCGCTGCGCGAGCAGCGCCGTCATCTGCGCCAGCTGCAAGGGCGTAGACAACATATACCCCTGCCCGATCCCGGCGATCAGAGTTTCCCCCGGGTACCAAGGCTGCTTCTTGTTCGCGCGCTTCCACTCTTTCGACGGCACCAGCCCTGAGGACTCCCCCGGCATATCCAGCCCCGTCACCCGCCCCAGACCAAAGCGCTGCGAAAAATCGTGCAACCGATCAATCCCCATGCGATAAGCCAGATCATAAAAATAGACGTCACAAGACTGGGCAATGGCATGATCCAGATCCACCCAGCCATGCCCGCCCTTGCGCCAGTCGCGATAGCGGTGATCGTCATTGGGCAACTGGTAGTACGGCCCGGCGTACATGCGGTATTCCGGCGTAATCAGACCATACTCCAGCCCCGCCAGTCCCATGACAGGCTTGACCGTCGACCCCGGCGGGTAAGCCGCCGTCATGGCGCGGTTAAACAAAGGACGATCCGGGTTATCCATCAAAGCGCGGTAATCGCTGCTGCGTATGCCGTTCACGAACAGGTTCGGATCAAAGGTCGGCTTGCTGACAAAGGCCAGCACCTCACCATTGCGCGGATCAATCGCCACGATGGCACCGAGAAAACCTCCCAACGCCTCCTCGGCCGCCGCCTGTAAACGCACATCCAGCGTGAGATGCAAATCCTCGCCGGGCACGGCTGGAACCTCTTCCAGCACGCGCAGGCTGCGCCCATGCGCATCCACCTCCAGTTTGCGCGAACCGACCTTGCCGTGCAGCCGATCCTCATAAAAGCGCTCCAGCCCGGTCTTGCCGATATGCGAGGTTCCAGCATAGGCCTCACGATCAATGCGTTCTTCCTCGCGCTCATTGATGCGCCCGACATAGCCGACGGTATGCGCCGTCAAGGCGGCCTGCGGATAGATGCGCGTCAGGCGCGCCTGCACATCCACCCCCGGCAGACGCGGACGCTCCACCGCCAGGCGCGCGATAGCCTCTTCGCTCAGATTGAATTTCAGCGGGATGCCGTCAAACGGGCGGCTATTCTTCAGCGCCTTACGAAAACGATCGAGCTCATCTTCATTCAGATCCAGAATCATTGTAAGCAGCGCTAGCGTCGCCTCCATGTCCTTAACCTGCTCGGGCACCAGCTCAACCTGAAATGAAGGGATGTTATCCGCCAGCACCACGCCGTTACGGTCATAAATCAAGCCGCGCGACGGCGGGATAGGCTCGGAACGGGTGCGGTTTTTTTCTGCCAGCTCAGTAAAGTGTTCATGCGCTGTGACCTGGAGCCAGACCACCCGCACCACCACCCCGGCAAGCACAAAAAAACACACCAACCCGGCAAGCACGGCGCGCCGCTGGAGGATGCCGCGCACGCGCGTTTCATCTTCCAGCGAACGGGAAGCAGCTTTAGGCTGTTTCCATATACGCTTCATGCCCAAACGAGCCGGGTCAGCACCATGTCGAAATCAGTCCGCCATGCTCGCCTGCAAACGCTCAACCGAGGCGACAATTTCCGCCCGCGCTGCCGCCGCATCTGCCCAACCGTCAACCTTGACCCACTTGCCTTTCTCCAACGCCTTGTACTGCTCGAAAAAATGCGCAATCTGCGCACGCAGCAACTCAGGAAGATCGGTCACATCCTGCACATGGTCATACAGCGGAGTCAGCTTGCCGAACGGCACAGCCACCAGCTTGGCATCAACGCCCGCTTCGTCGCTCATACGCAACATGCCCACCGGACGGCAACGAATCACCGCGCCAGGCTGCAAGGGCGTCGGCGTGACCACCAGCACATCCACCGGGTCGCCGTCATCCGACAGAGTGTGCGGAATAAAGCCATAATTGCAGGGGTAAAACATCGCCGTGGCCATAAAACGATCCACCACCAACGCACCGCTTTCCTTGTCAATTTCATACTTCACCGGCGCACCCTGCGCAGGAATTTCAATCACGACATTGATATCTTCAGGCAGGCTCTTACCTGCGGGGATGTTCTCAAGCAACATACTGCAAACCTCGTTAAGAATGATGGAGCGTGTATCATAATCGTTTTGGACGGCAGCGCTGCATTGCCCGGCTGTCGTCGTTACATGGAGAAAAACATGCGCATCGTCCTTCTCGGCGCCCCCGGTTCAGGCAAAGGCACACAATCAAAGTTCCTGGTTGAGCGCTACAACATCCCGCAAATTTCCACAGGCGATCTTTTGCGCGCCCAGGTCAGCCAGGGCACACCGCTCGGCCTGGAAGCCAAAAAAGCCATGGATAACGGACAACTGGTCAGCGACGATATTGTGCTTGGCATGATTCGCGAGCGCCTGAGCGAAACCGATGCGCAAAACGGCTTTATCCTTGACGGCTTTCCGCGCAACATTCCGCAGGCCGAGGCGCTGGACGCCATGCTTACCGAAATCGGACAGCCGCTCCAGGCTGCTATCCTGCTGGATGTACCGTTTGACGACCTGATGCGCCGCCTGACCGGACGCCGCACGGCCGTGCAAAGCGGTATGATTTACAACATCTACACCAACCCGCCCAAGCAGGAAGGGATCTGCGACGTATCCGGCGAAGCGCTGGTGCATCGCGCCGACGACAACGAAGAAACCGTAGCCAAGCGCCTGCACACGTTTGAAACCCAGACTGCGCCGCTGATTGAATTTTACGACCAGGCCGGCAAACTGCACCGTATCAACGGCCAGCGCGACATGGACGTCATTTTCAATGAGTTCTGCGCCATTCTTGACCCCCTGAAAACCTAATCTTTAGCCACAGAGAACACCGAGGGCACAGAGCTTGAAATCTTTGCAACAACGATTTGCGTTGAGCGCATTGGCTCCTGCAAGCGCAACTGTTTTCTTTCTGCGGACTCAGTGATCTCTGTGACCAAGTTCAGAGCCCCCCTCCTCTCCGCAACCCTGCTGTTGCTGCTGCCCGCTTTCCCGGCTCTGGGCGCCAATGGCTACGCCAGCAACAATGCAGGCAATTTCGCTCTTTGCCCGCCCTTTTTGCCCGATTTGCCCGATCTTCCGCCTCTGGCTCCCAACACGCCGGCGCGCGCCGACGCCGACCGGGGCTATTACGACGGCAAACTCACCACGCTGGAAGGCGGCGCGCAGCTCCAGTACGGCGACCAGCGTATGCTGGCCGAACGCATTGATTACACGCTGAACCCGGAGAACATCGAAGCTCAGGGCAATCTGCGCTACTGGGACAGCACCCGCATCCTGTTTGCCGAGCGCGGCGCGTTTCAGCCCGGGCTCGAACAGGGTCAGGCGGACAAGGTGCGCTTCTGGCTGCCCACACAACACTTCTCTGGCCATAGCGCTCGGGTTATGCGCCTGAATGCCGACCAGGATCAGCTGCAACAGGTGAGTCTGAGCAGCTGCCCCGAGCCCAAGGCGGGCGAGGTGCGCGACTGGACGCTCAATGCCGATCAGGTGGATATCAACCATGCCAGCGGGCGTGGCGTGGCGCGCGACGCCTGGCTGAATTTCAAGGGCGTACCGATCCTGTACGCCCCCTATTTTGATTTCCCGCTGGACGACCGACGCGCCAGCGGCTTTCTCTACCCCAGTTTCAATTACAACAGCGAAACCGGGGTTAGCGCCACCGTGCCGTATTACTGGAACATTGCTCCGGACAGAGACGCCACGCTCAGCCTGCGTCCAATGAGCAAACGCGGGGTAATGCTCGGCGGCGAGTACCGCCAGATCTGGCAAGAAGGCGGCGGCATCCTGCGCGGCGATTGGCTGCCCGATGATCGTAAAACCAGCGACAACCGCTATTTCTATGACATCCAGGCGCAACACCAGCTGGAGGCTTGGAGCAACTCGCTGGCCGTGCGCCGCGTGTCTGACATCAACTACATGCGCGACTTCGGAACCTCGGCCACAATCAGCAACACGGCCTATCTCGAATCGCATGTCAGCACCCAGCGCAGCTTCAGCACCTTGGTGAACGATCAGCCCGGCGCGTGGAATATTTCTCTACTCGCACAGGAGTATCAAAACTTAAGTTATAGCGTCTACGGCACGACCCTGCCCTACAAGCGTATGCCGCAACTTCTGCTCAACGGCGAGCAGGCGATCGGCGCCTTGCGTCTGGGGCTCTTGGCCGAGGCCGTGAGCTTCCAGAGCGAATACGAAAACAACCCCGAAGGCGAGCGCTACGCCCTGATGCCCACGCTCTCCCTCCCCATGGGCGAGCACTGGTATCGCATTACCCCGAGCGTTGGACTGAGCAGCCTGCACTACCAGCTCAACGACCAGAACGCATCAACGCAAAACATTCCGGTGAGCAGCATCGACGCGAGATCGGAAGAGCGTCGTGTAGGGAAAGAGTGTAGATCTCGGTGG